>JAKSCZ010000573.1 GCA_022360335.1 Pseudomonadota bacterium | reverse complement strand
CCGAGCATGCGAGCCTCGACCGCCCGCCCGCCCGGCGCAATCGCGACACCGGCGATTCCGCACATCGTTACAGACCGTCCAGCATACGGCTGAGCTTGCGAACGTAAGACTCCCTCGAGTACTCGCGCTCGTACAGTCGCTTCGCGGCCCCGGCCCTCTTCCGGGTTTCCGCGGGGTCGCTCATCGCCCGGATCATCGCCCCGGCGAACGAGCCGGGTTCGGGCTCGGCCAGGAATGCGACTTCCTCGTCGAGCACCTGCGTGTGCGAATAGATCTCGGTAGCGACCATCGCGATCCCGCTCGCCAGCTGCTGGTAGATCTTCAGCGGCGTGTTGGTGCCCTCGATGCGCGGCGACAGCAGCACGTCGGCACGCGACATATACGTGTGTGCGCGGGCCTGCGGGACGCTGCCCGTGAAGTGACAGTCGTCACCCAAGCCCAGGCCGTCCGCCTGCTGCCTGTATTCGTCGACCTGCTCCGGCGTGCCGCCCACGATGAGCAGGAACGCATCCGGCCTTTCCCGGACTACCCGTGCAAACGCCTGCAGGAGGACGTCGATGCCCTGGTAGTTCTCCAGCGTGCCCGCGTACACGAAACAGAAGCGTCCCTTCGCGTGATCGGGTCCGTCGCCGGTATCCGGCGGGGTGTCGTCCTGCGGCTCGCCCCGGAGTCGCACGACCTCGTAGATCGAGTTTTCGATCAGGTGCAGCCTGCCCGTGTCCTCGATGATTCCGGTCGCATAGTCCTGCAGATCCGGACAGATCGTGATGACGGCGTCGGCCGCCCTGATCGAGCTGTCCTCGAGCTTCCTGAAGACCCAGTGCACGAGCCGGGAATCCGTGAAGTCGAAGTTCGTAAGCTGCTGCACGAGGCTCGAATGCATGTCGTAGACGAGCTTGAAGCGGAAGATCGGCTTCAGGAACCGGCAAATGAACACCGCCTCCTCGTGCGCGTGCACGACGTCGTAGCGTTTGCGCAGCAGGCGCCAGAAGGTTTGCGCGGCAACGAAAAAATCCAGGAACAGCTTGAGCATCGACGGTCCGGTGCGGACCGGGCCGAGGAACCGGAACCTGGGACCGCGATAGACCCTGACGCGCGGAATATCCGGGTCCTTGCCTTCCCCGTACGTGACGATGTCGATCGTATGCCCGAGCTCGGACATCACGAGCGTGCGGTAGTACACGCTGAACGGCGTGCCGCGCGGTGTGAAGAACGGTTGCGGCGCAACGACCAGGCAGCGCAGGGATTTGTTCGCGTCAGCCACTGATTCGCGTCCTGTATTGCATAGCGACCTGGTTGCGGAAGAAACGCAGGGGCGATTCCAGATTCCCGAACGCCCGAATCGACGTCCGGCCGTTCACCAATGCCGACCGCAGGCTGGTCCATGCGTCGTCGCGATCCGGCACGTCCTGCGCGAAGAACCCGTAGGAAGCGGTCCTGGACGCCTCGCCGGCGAACGGCAGGGTGTCGCTGCCGGGGAGTATGCCGATTCCGCCCTCCCGGGCTAGACGGAACTCGCCCGGCTCGGGTGCGAGCCCGAGCCGTCCGCCGTTGTCGCCCAGGTACAATCCCGAGCCGCGGTATTCCCGGATCAGCTCGCGAGCCACCCGGCCCCGGCGGCCCAGCCACTTGCCGAAGCCCCAGGGCAACACCGGTACGGCCTCCTTTGCCAGCAGCGCGTCGATCGTATCGCGAATCGGCCGGCCGTCTTCCCAGCGGCCGGCGGCCCCCAGGCCGAGCACTTCCAGCCTTTCCGCCGTCACGATCTGCCTGCCCGCAACGACCGCGATCCGGCCCCGGTCCGGGTGTTCCGCAAGGATGCTGCGCGGATCGCCGGCCGGACGGAAACGCCACCCGGCGTCGCGACCGCCGGGCGGGCCCGAGTCCCGTTGCGCGGCCGACGCCAGCTCGTCGAAGCGGTTCGTGCCCGAGCATTCGGTCAGGCACAGGACGAACCCGGCGTCCGGGCCCGCTTCGAGAAGCTTCGCCTGGTCCGCGAAATTCGCTGCGGCTGCATCCAGTTGTTCCGCAACGTCGAAATGCGCATGCATATGAACATGCGCATCGACGAGGAACTCGAGGACGGCCCGGCCCACCTGATTTGCTGAGTGTTGCATCGCTAAGCGCTGAAATACACTAGTGTGCCGCAATTATGTTCTAAAAGGCCGCCCCGCTGTCGTGAATTGGTTCAATGTCCGCGACATGCGGACCTAATTGTCGCTTTCGGGCACCGTTTCATGGTCGGAGTTGTGACTTGCGTCACACTGCCGCGACACCGGGACGCCGTTTTCGATCACCCGGCGCACGGCGTACTCCTTCAGATGGGTCGCGTGCGTGAAGATTATCAACTCTCCGATCAGGCCGAGCGCGAAGATCTGTACCCCGAGTACGACGAGCAGCGAGGCGAGTACGAGGGCCGGACGGCTTGCCAGCGCCACGTCCATGAACAGCCGTTGCACCACCAGGATTGCCGTAAACAGGCCGCCGAAGGCCGCGACGAGGAAACCTATCGTGCCGAAGAAACGCAGGGGTTTCTTGGTGAACCGGACGAGGAAATAGACCGTCAGGATGTCGAGAAACCTGTGCAGGTATTCGCGGAGCCTGTAGCGGCCCTCGAATCGATCCGCCGGCGACTGCGCGACGTCGATTTCCCGGACGCGGAAGCCGCGGGTCTTCGCCAGCGCCGGCAGGAAACGATGCTGGTCGCCGTACAGCGATATCTCCTTTGCAACCTCCCTGTCGAAGATGCGCACGCCGCAGCCGAGATCGCGGAACCTCATGCCGCTCGTCAGCCGGAACATGGCATGAAACGCCCGCCGCCTGAACGAGTCGAACGATCCGCCGTCGCGCTGCCGGACCGCGATCTGCATATCGCAGCCGGACGAGTCGAACGCCTCGATCAGCCGCGGAATCTCCCCGGTCTCGACCTGGCGGTAGGCCGGCCACGTGACGATGGTCTCGCCGGACGACTCGCTGAATCCCGCCGCCAGCGCGCCGGACTCCCCGAAACGGCGCGCGAGTTCGACGATTCGCACGCACCCCGTCCCGGAGCGTATCTCCCGCAATTCCTCGAGGCACGACTGCATCGGCCCGTCGAGCACGACGACCACCTCGTAGTCCAGGCTTTGCGCGTCCAGCGTCCCGACGAGTTCCGCCACGATCTCCCGAAGATCGTCGACGCGCGTACCCACCGTCACGATAACGCTGTATTCAGGCTTCGATTTCATCCCTGTGTTCACAAGCGGTCTCCAGTTTCATCCGCCGGCGCATCGCGGGACGGGCGCGGTCCCGCTTCCCTTGCCAGCAATCCCGAGTAGTCCGACAGTTTCTGGTCCCCGGTGGCATAGACGATTTCGGCGATGGCGCCGCTCATCACGAGGAATACCGCCAGCGCCCCGTACAGCAAACCCGTGCCGACGAACGGCAGGACCAGGCCGTCACCGGAACCGGAAAGCAAAGGCACGACGGCGGAGCCTATCGATACGAGACTCAGGACGACGAACGGCAGGGCCAGCAGCGTGAACCAGATCATCGGACGTTGCGCGAAGCCGATGATCGTCTTGATCGACAGCAGATCGAGCAGCACCTTGTAGATCCGCGACAAACCGTATTTCGACGTCCCGAACTCGCGTGCATAGTGCGATACGGCCCTCTCCCTGACCCGCGCGCCCACGATGGACGCCATCGCGGGAATGAACCGGTGCATCTCGGAATAGAGCGGCACGTTCTTGATGGCGTCGGCCCGATACACCTTCAGCGAACACCCGTTGTCCCTGATGGGCACGCCCGTGACCTTGCCGATCACCCAGTTCGCCACCCACGACGGCACTTTTCGCGTCAGCAGCTTGTCCTGCCGGTTCTTCCGCCAGCCGACGACGATATGCGTCTCGGTATCGAGCTCCGCAAGCATCTTCGGGATGTCGGCCGGATCGTTCTGGAGGTCCCCGTCCATCGTCGCAATGACCTTGCCCCGCGCCAGATCTATCCCGGCCGCCATGGCGGGCGTCTGACCGTAGTTCGCCCGGAACTCGACCACGCGGAGATGCGGGTCCCGCTCGCTCAGCGCGATCGCACGCGCCAGCGTTCGATCCCTGCTGCCGTCGTCGACGAACAGAATCTCGTAGCGGAGGTCCGTGCCCGCCATGGCCCCGCTGATCTTCTCGTGGAGAAGCCCTACGCTCTCCTCCTCGTTGAACAGCGGTACGACGATTGAAAGGTCCAGTTCTTGCATCGCGGATCGACCGACGGGTACAGCCTCGATTATGGAACGACGACGATGTCTCCGCTGACGAGCTCGACGTTCTGATCGAGATCGCGGCCCTTGGCGACATCCGAATAGCGAAAGCCGAGCGCCACCTGGCCGTCGGCCGTCCGGCGGAGAATCTTTATGTCGTTCAGGCTGGCAAAGGGCGTCGTTCCGCCGGCCATGCTCAAAGCCTGCATGACGTTGATCTTGTGATTCATCACGAATGCGCCCGGATTGTTCACGGCCCCGATGATGTAGATCTTGTTACCGACGACTTGCTGGATGGAAACCGTGACGACAGGATCGGAGAAATACTTCTCCAGCCGGGTACGCACGAGCTCCTGCAACTCGGCGGCCGTCTTGCCTCGCGCGCTCAGGTGGCCCACCAGCGGAAACGAGAACATTCCGTCCGGCGTCACCAGCGCCGTGCCTTGCAGCTCCTCTTCTCCCCAGACGGCAACCTGCAACATGTCGCCGGGCTGCACTTCGTAACTCCGACCGTCGTCCTGCGCCGATGCAGTTCCGAAGGCAAACGGCAGAACCGTCGCAGCGAGCAGGACATATGCCAGATTGTTGTACAAAACGATACCTCCGCAACGTGAGTCCGCACCTGCGGACGGCTTTCCCAACGATGCCTTGCAGATGGGCCGCCATAATACGCAAATTGAATCGGTACAGGAAGTTACGTGTGTCCCGCGCGCCGCCGCCGCCGGCCCGGTCTGCCCGACTTAACATACATCTCCCCTTGCCTGCCGTTGTGACGCAGTCGCTTGCGCGGTGTTGCGATATCGAATACCGTGCCAGACGAGCGCTTAACGCTAACGAACCTCTCCGTTCCGACGCCCGAACCAGGCTCCAGCCATGCCCGTAAACACACAAGATATGACGACTTCGGACTACCTCGCGATGCTGCGTCGTCGCTGGCGTCCGACGCTGATCGTTTTTTCGATTATCGCCCTCGGTACGATTCTGATCGCCTACAAACTGCCCGCGGTCTACGAGTCGTCGGCCACCATCCTGATCGAGCAGCAGGGCATCCCGACCGACTTCGTGCAATCGACGATCAACGCCTACGCCGAGCAACTGGTGCAGACGATCTATCAGCGGGTCGTGGCGTCGGACAACGTGGCGCGGCTCGTCGAGAAGCACGACCTGTTCCGGGAGCAACGCGACAGTCCGGACGAGGCAGACGTGCTGGAGGTATTCCGCGACAGCACGATCATGTCGCCCAAGAACGTCACGACGGTTCATGCCCGCACGGGACGCGAGGCCACGATCACCTTCGGATTCCAGATCGACTTCCAGTATTTCGACCCGGTCAAGGCGCGCGACGTCGCGCGGGACATTGCCGACATGTTCGTCAACTACAACGCGCAGTTGCGCGCCGAGACGGCGTCGCGCACGACGGCGTTCCTCGATGCCGAGGCCGAGGACCTGCAGGCGCAGCTTTCCGAGGTCGCGGGGCGTATCGCCGCGTTCAAGGAGGTGCACGCGAACAATCTCCCGGAGGACCAGGAAGTCAACCTGAGGACGTGGGAACGGCTCAGCAACGAGTTGATCACCGTCGACGCACAACTCCGCGACGCGCGCGAAGAGATCGTGCTCATCGAAACGACCCTCGCAGACACGCCCCGCTACCGGCCCGTCCTGGACAGCACCGGCGATCCCGTGCTCGGCGGAATCGATCGCCTGGCCGAGGCGCAGCAGGAACTCATTCGCCTGCTCGGGCGATACAGCGAGGATCACCCGGAAGTCATCAGCCTGAGACGGGAGATCGCCGCGCTGACCGGCAGCGGAACCGGCGCGTCCGGTTCGCAACTCGAAGAACAGCTTCGCGCCGACCTGGCCGCACGCCGAAGCGAACTGGCTGCCGCCCGCGATGCGTATTCGGACGATCACCCCGACGTCGTCGCACTGCGGCGCAACGTGGAATCGCTGGAAGACCGGCTGAGCGACCTGGAGCGCACGGGCGCCGCAAGCGGGGCCGAACGACCCAACAATCCGGTACACATACAGCTCATGGCGCGGCTGACGACGGAACGCCAGACGGTAGCCGATCTCAACGCCCGGCGAACCGTCGTTTCGCGGCGGATAGCCGACCTCGAACGAAAGCGGCTGACCGCGCCACAGGTCGAACGCGAGTACTCCGAACTGACCGCCGAGCGCGAACTGATCCTCGACCGCTACCGGGAGCTTCGCAACCTGGAGGACGAGGCGGCGCTGGGCGAGGCGCTGGAGACCGGCCAGTCGGGTGAGCGGCTGACGATCGTCGAGGCACCGCGCATACCGAGCGACCCGGTCAGCCCGAACCGGCTGTCGCTGTCGTTCCTGGGCGTGGTCCTCGGGATCGCGATCGGACTGGGGACGGCGTCGCTGGCCGAGGCGGCGAATACGAAGGTACGCGGGCGCCGGGACGTCTTCCAGATCCTGGATGCGCCGCCGATCGGCATCATTCCGTACGTCGAGAGTAGAGCCGATACGGTGAGGAGACGTACAATGAATGCCGCGCTTGCCGCCGGATTGGCCGGCGCAACCGCCTACGTGATGAGCGTCGCGGTGTGATCGTCTCGCAGGGACTGCAACAGAGGCAGAGGTAAGGGCATCGTTATGGGCAAAATCCACCGGGCATTGATACAGCAGAAGCGGCGATCGCAGCAGCCCGAAACCGGCCGCAGGGAAGCGGATGCGCGCAAGGACACCGACGACACGAGCCGGCTCAGGGCGCTGTCCGACCCGCTGGTGGTCGGCGATGCCAGGACGATCGGCGTCGACCGCGACGTTCAGCACGACAACAAGATACTCGCGCAGAACGGCGCCGTGCGCCATGCGGCCGAGGGCGCTTACCGCATGTTGCGTACGCGCGTCATGCGGAGCATGCGGAGTAACGACTGGAAGGTACTGGGCGTCTCGTCCGGCAGCCAGAACGAGGGCAAGACCTACACGGCGATCAACCTCGCCATCAGCATCGCCGCGGAGGTCGATCAGGAGGTCGTGCTGATCGACCTGGACCTGCGGCGGCCGACCGTTTACCGGTGCCTGGGCGTCGATCCGGAAGACGTCACGGACCTGAAAGATTATTTCGACGACGACGATCGCGACCTCCAGGAGCTGTTCGTCTGCCCGGAGATCGAGCGTCTGGCGTGTATTCTCAGTACCGACCCGCTCGATCGGCCGTCGGACGTACTGGCTGCGGCAGCCGGCCGCACGCTGTTCGACGAATTGCGCGAGCGGCTCGGTCCCGACGTCGTCGTCATCGTCGACCTGCCCCCCCTGCTCGCCGCGGACGACGCCCTGGCCGTGGCGCCCATGCTCGATGCATTCCTTCTCGTGGTTGCCGAGGGCCAGGCGGAGCGCCAGGACCTCGAAGAGGTTCGGATGCTGTTGAGCGAGTTCAATCACATCGGGACGGTGCTGAACAAGTCCATCGAAAAGGACTCGCGGCGCGCCAATTACTACTAGCAGCCGCTAAGCGGTCGCTTCCGCCGGCCGCCCGGCTTCTTCCTCCTCGGCCACGGGCGGCTCCGCCGTTTCGTTGCGATAGCACGCGGCGACGAACACACCGCACAGCCCGAAGAAGAAATGCCAGTAATCGGACAGGTTGAGCCGCATCTGTTCGATCTTTATCCCGTCGATCAGGAACAGCAGCAACACGATTACGCCGGTCTTTGCCAGGTCAGCGTAGTATGGCGGCGCATTCGGCAGTGACATAGAGCGCCAGCACCGATACATGATCGAGCCCAGCAACCACAGGAACAGCATCAGACCCGGGGCGCCGACCGTGTACAGGAGGAAGAGATACAGGTTGTGCGGATAGGCCAGGTACTCGTGGTCCTCGTAGCGCACACCGCGGCCCTCCTGGAAGAAGCGAAACCGCGGGCCGTGCCCGATCATCGGGCTCTCCTTGATCGCTTTCCAGGTCGGCGGCCACACGGCCTGCCTCGTATCCGGAATTCCCTGCTCGTCGAATTCCGTCTCGCCCAGCCTGTCGAAGAGGTTTCCGAATTGGGTGAAGTTCGTGACGATCAGGGCGGTCGCCGTCAGCACGATCGCGCCGCCGACGGCCAGGCTGATTGCGCGCATGACGCCCAGCTGCCGCCGGAACAGCCAGAGATAGATCAGCGCTCCGCCGATGAAGACGAGAAACTCGCCGCGTGAGCCCGTCGCTATGAGGAGTCCGAAGTTGGTGACCGCGAGGCCCGCCAGGAATCTCCTGAACCAGCCGGTCTCGGAATACCAGAACTGGTGCAATATCAGGAATTGCGCCAACACCAAGTACTGGGCCGTGATCTCCGCCGATTCGAACGGACCGGTCAGCCGGCCGTCCGCACGCACCCGTGTCATATTGATCTCTTCGATGCCGAAAAGGACGAACCTCTCGCCCGGGCCGATGACGAGCTGGATGACGCAGTAGACGACGACGCCGACGTTCATGACGATGAACACGTTGACCATGCTCGTGTCTTTCTCGAAGCGCCCCGAGAGGTCGTAACACAGCCAGAACACGAGGAACGCCGAGAACAGCGTCATCACGTACACACCGTGCTGCACGTAGGTACTCGGCGGCATCAGGCTCATCGACACGAGGTACCAGAGAAGCAGGAACAGGATCCGCCCCAACATCGGCAGCCGGACGCGATCGCCCTTGAGCAGGAACGCCAGGAAAACGACGAAAGCCAGTACGACGCTCGACGAACCGAAACGCGTATCGATCGTCTGGTAAGGAAAGAGGATCAGGAGCGCCGTCGTCGCGGCTTTCTGCGGCAATGCCGACGCGAGGACGAACAGGACGATAGCGAGAATCAGTATCGTCGTCAGCTGATTCTGTATCGAAGCGTCCGACAGCAATCGAGGTCTCCTGGAGCCGGTTCCGTCCGGATCACACGGCTAGCGGCCCGGCACGACCGAATCGTACCAGTGCTTGAGCGCCAGCGCCCTGGCCAGTATACGGTTCTTCGGGTGAAGGCGCGCTTTGCGCCCGACGACCAGGCGGGCAGTGAACTTCGGCGCGATCGCCCACATCGCCTTCTTCATGGCGTTCGTCACCGGCCGTTGCGTCACCGGGTTACGGCCCGTTTCGTACCCGGCCAGGGAGGCTACGATGCTGCGCAGCGCCTGCGGATCGAAATACTCCCAGATCGCGCTGGACGTATCCCCGAACTGCTCGAGTGCGTATCGGCGGACTTCGGTATCGTGACCGAACTGCCAGTCCCAGTCTTCGAGATTGTGCTCCGTCGCGAACGGCACCGACCAAAGGTCCGGATGCCGGCGCCGCATGGCACGTTGCAGTATCTGCTTGTCGTCCCTGAGCCTTGCGGGCACCCGCGCGAGGAAGTCGAGGATCTCGTCGTCCAGCAGAACGTTCCTCGGGTCGAGGACGACCTGCTTCAGGTAGGAACTGCTGTTCAGGTACATTTGCAGACGGTGCATCTGGTAGAGCATCTCGCGCGTTTCCGTGACCCCGAATTCGCGAAGGCCCTCGAGTTCGGCGTCGAGCGCCGCATCGCACGCATCGGCAAACCGTCCGAAGACCTCCGGCCGTATGTACGTCGATGCGAGATCCAGGCGGCGCAGACCCCTCAGCATGGTATCCCCAAGGACCTGCTCCCGGGTCATCGTCGACACCAGTCGCATACCGCCCCGACCGAACACCTGGTCGCCGCGGAACACGCGCCTGATACCGGCATCGCGAAGGTCGCGCATGAACTGGTGTTCGTACGGATGCAGCGCGGCCATGTCGGTCTTCCCGTCGATCAATCCGTTCGAACGTTCGAAATGGAACGCGTAGTCACCCGTTTTACGTTCGAAGAAGCGGTGTTGCAGGCCGAGTTTCCTTGCCAGCTTTGCCGCGCCGCCGGCATCCGAGTTCTCGGACTTGCGATCGGCGGCCCAGGTGACTGTCTGCAGCTGATCGCCCTGTCCATCGACCGCCTCCAGCGCGCCGGCCAGCACGGCCCGCGAGTCCACGCCGCCGCTCAGGAAGACGACCGTGTCCGACGGATCGCCGAGATTCTTCCTGGCAGCATTTGCGATGAGTTCGCCCAGTTCCGTCTCGAGGTCGGCCCCGGACGTACCGTCGGTGCCGGCGCCGGGCATGAATCGCCAGTAGAGGAACGTATCGACGGTCCCGTCTTTCACACAGAGCGCCTGCCCGCAGCGAATGCTTCTGACCGCCGACAACAGGCTCCGCCCGCTCAGGGAGTGGCCCGATGCCATGTGAGTTGCAAGGGATGCCGGATCGAGTTCCCTCGGCAGCGCCGGCACGCACAGCAGCGCCTTGATCTCGGGCGCGAAATACAGGACGCCGCCGACCTCTGCGAAGTAGATCGGCAGGTGCGCGCATCGGTCCGCCGCGATGATCGTTTCGCGAGGCCCGTCTGCGTGCACCACCAGGGCGAAGGGTCCGTGCAGCTGCTCGAGGACACGCCTGCCCGTCCCGGCGAAAGCATCCGAGATCCCGCTTCGATCCGAGCTCCCGCCGGGTGGATGATTCGTCAGCGATCCCGCGACGAAGGAGTGCGTGCCGCGGCCCGCGGCCGACGACCTGCCGCACCACGGAACCGTGTTGAAACCGTCCGGGCCGCCACGGCCGACGTAGATCCCCGACGACGCATCCGACCACACTTCACAGGATTGTCCCGTGTGCGCCAACGTGGCGCTCATCGAGGCGAGTATCGCCTTGGTGTCGGCCGGATCGACCGCCGCAGGATCGTTCACGACCACGGCACCGAACAGTCCGGGCATAGGTTCTCCTAGGGTCTGTTAAGTTGAAAGCGACGGCGCAGCGTCAGCGTGTGCTAGATTATCCCGGTGGCGGCAATGGATACTCCCCGTCACCTTCGAAGACGTTAACCCATGCGAAAACTCGTCGCAACACACTCGGAATTCCTGGGCAACGTGGCCATGATGATGTCCGGCCGGACAATCGCAGCCGTCATCGCCCTGTTCACGATGCCGATCGTTTCGCGGCTGTTCACGCCCATGGATTTCGGCGTCGCCGCCGTGTTCGTCTCGGTCTGCAGCACGATTGCGCCGCTCGCTTCGCTGCGCTACGAAGCCACCTTCGTCCTGCCCGAGGACCGGCGCGAGGCCACCTTGCTGATGTCCTGCGCATACCGGGTCACGATCGCCGTTACCGCCCTGCTGGCCGCTGCGCTGCTGGCTTACGAGTCGCTCGGGCTCCGCTTCGAGACGCTGCACATGCTCGGACACTGGCGGCTGGCGCTGCCGCTCGGCGTATTCCTGATGACCGTCATTCACCTGCAGGAAAGCTGGTTGACGCGTGAAAAGCGGTTCGGCGTCGTGTCCACGTCGCTGGTTACGGGCAACGTGATGACGAGCCTGTCGCGCATCGGTTTCGGCGCCCTGCTGGGTACGTCCGTCTACGGGCTGATCCTCGGTTACGTCGCAGGCCTGCTCTCCCGAATAGGCCTAATGCACGAATCCGCCCGTGCAGGCTGGCAGGCGCTGTTCGGCCACCGGCGCCGCGGCGAACTGTGGGAGACGTTCCGGCGCTACTCCGACTTCCCCCGGCTCAACGCACCGGCGGCCCTGGTTTTCGCCGCCGGCCAGAATCTCCCGGTCATCGTGTTCGGCGCCGTCTTTTCCCCGGCCGTCGCGGGCCTCTACGCGATGGCCAACAGGCTCGCGCAGGTTCCGGTCGCGATCGTCGCGAACTCGCTGCGACGCGTATTCCTGCAGAAGGCGGCGACGATCGTGCAGGAGGGAAGGAGCCTGCGCCGGGCCTTCGTGCTCTCGTCCGGCACGCTGGCGCTGATCGGCGCCCTGCCGTTCCTCGCCGTCGCTCTCGTCAGCCAGGAGATCTGCACCTGGCTGCTCGGGGCGGCCTGGACCGACGCCGGAGGCTTCCTCGAAATCATGGCGCCGTGGCTGTTCATGGCATGGGTCGAAGCACCCTGCAATCCCGTCTTCATCGTCCTGCGCCGCCAGAAGTTCTGGCTCGCCATGCAGACCTCGCTGACGCTGATGCGGCTGGCCGCGTTCGGCGCGGCCTACTGGTTGTCCGCGACGCCGCCGGAAACGCTGCGCGCCTTCGTCGTCGCATCGGTACTCGGCAGCCTGGTCACGATCGTAACGGCCTGGCTGCTCATCGGCCGGGCCGACGCCGCTCAGTCCACGCCGTAGCCCGCGATGCGCGCGGACGGCCCGACGATCCGCCGGAGGCGCTCGAGTTCCGCATCCGAGTACTTGCCGACGTACGAGGTGTCGAGACGAATCTCGCGGCGGCCTGCTTCGAGTTTCGACGGACTGCCGCCGAGGTCGTGGATGCTCTGCGTCGGCCGGCGCAGCATCCGTTCCCGGAATTCCAGTCCCAGGAATTCGCAGATTCGCGTCAGCTCGCGGCGCGGGTCGCCGCAGATGTCCTCGTACTTGACGGGCAGCAGGACGTCGTCGGGGATGCCGCGCGTCAGCGCCCGGACCTGCCGTACCTTCTCCGCCCATTTTTCCGCCGCCTCATCGAGGGTGACGCCACGTTTCATTCTCGAGTGGACGGCGGCGCGGTAGTCGCGATTCAGGACGATGATCCGGCAGCCCCCGGGACGTTTGTCGTAGATCGAACGAAACCGGAACGCGTTCTTCGACGAATCGACGATATACCGGGCACCGGTGGTCTCGAAGATCGCATCGAAAACCGCCAGGTTGTTTTCGGCGATGCCCCGTCCGCCGGACAGTTGCCGGACTCCGGGCCACAGCCACGCGGAAGGGATCGTCCTCAGGAGTCTCATCCAGAGTCGTCCATACGGTCCCTGCCGGACAGCGCCGGGTCCGATCCAGCTGAAAACCCGCGGCACGAAGAAGGCGTCGCGAACCGGCCGTTGCAGCCGCGCGGCAACCGACTGCCAGAAGTCGCAGGCCGCGAACGTCTCGCCGCAGGCGCAGGCGAGTTCGTGCGGTGGGTTGTAGAGAGACCGGTCGTCGCGCGCATAGGCGCGCAGCCACTGTATCTCGCCGACCGAGAACACGTCGGGATGCGCACCGAGCAGCTGGGCGAGCAGTGTCGATCCGGACCGCACGTCCGCCAGTACGAAGAGAATTTCTTTTTGCATCTGTTCCGTCACGCCATGCCGCCGCCCTCGCGTTCCGCGATCATGCCGGTCGAGGCCGCGATCCGCAACAGCCGCAGCGATCCGGCATCGCAGGAAAGCGTCCGGGTGCACGGCTTGGTTGTGCGCCCGAATTCCCTTAGGATGCCTTCAACTCTCACCCGGCAGGACGCCAATGCACCGAGCATCGCCGAGAATCGCCATCGTCGTGGAAGCGATCCCGCCGCATTGCGGCGGCGCCGAACAGGTCGCCTGGATCCAGGCAACGCACATGGCGAGACGCTTCGACGTGTCCGTCGTCACGCTGGGAGAGTCGGACTCGGTGGCCGAGGTCGACGGCGTCGTCGTTCACACCCTGCCCAAGCGCAGGCGAAATCTCCTGGCCTACCTGACCGGAGACCGTGCGAAACTGAACGGCCGTATCGCCGACATCGCGCCCGACGTGATTCACTGTCACATGCCGAACGAACTCGCCTTGTGCCTCGATGCCGGGAATAGCCTGCTCGTCATGACGATCCACGACGGCGTACCGGAAAACGAGCAACTGGCGCTGCGCACGAAGTCGCTTCCGCGCTGGCTCAGGTTCAAGGCCATCAGGCGCGCCAACATTCGAAAATCCGCCCGCGTGACCTGCGTCAGCCAACACAACCGGCAAACGATGCAAGGCCTGTACCCCGGGCATGCGCACAAGATGTCGTCGATCCCGAACCCCATCTACGATCGTTTCTTCTCGGAGCCGCGTGCGTCCGACCGGGGCTATGTGCTGAACTTCGGGCGTCAGATTCCGCTCAAGGTGGAGCCGCTGCTCGAGACGGCCCGGATCATGCCCGATACGCGCTTCGTCTTCGTCGGCACGGGCCCGTCGGTGCGCGACCACGGGCTGACGAACGTGGAGTTCGCGGGTTTCTCGGCGGCGGTCGAGGAACACATCGACGGCGCGAGCGCCTGCGTGTTCCCTTCGATGTCCGAGAACTTCCCGCTGGTCGGTCTCGAGGCAATGGCGCGCGGCAAGCCTGTCGTCGCGACGCGGCGCGGATTCTCCGAATACATCGAGGACGGCGAGAACGGCCTGCTCCTGAATTCGACCGATCCCGCGGAAATACGGGAGGCGATCGGCAGGGTCCTCGGGGACGGGTCCCTGCGCGCGCGAATCTCCCGCAACGCACGCGCGACTGCCGAAGACTATCGGGCCGACAGGATTGTGGACCGTTACATCGAACTATATCGCAGCGCCCGGCCCGAGACCTTTGGACCGTGACATGAACATCGCACTCATCGAAACCCATGCGATCCCCGGCGTGTGGAAATACGACATCTGCCTCGCGGGCGAGATCGCCGCGCTCGGCCACACGGTGACGATCGTCACCTCGAGGGCTTTTCCGGAAATCGGCGACGTGCCGCCGGGTGTGCGCATCCTCCGCATCTTCCCGAACCTGCAGGCGCACTCGTCCTACGTCGTCAAGGGCGTGCTCTACCTGATCGCGACCCTGCGATCGATCCTGCTGACCCGGCGCGGCGGATTCGACGTCATCCACTGGCAGCACTTCAATACGTTCCCGCCTGCCGAGACGGTCATGGCCCTCGCGTATCGCATGCAGCGGCCGCGGCTCGTCATGACCGTACACGACGTCGACGCCTGGTCGACCGTGCGCGCGCAGTTCGCCGCCCTGCTGAGGAAGACCTACCGGTCGGCAGACCGGATCATCGTGCACCATGCGGCGAACGTCGGCGACCTCGCGAAAAACCATGCGATTCCCGCTGAGCGGATCGACGTCGTGCCGCACGGTTCCTACTCTGGCTTCGCCGGTGCGCTTCCGGAACGCGCCGCGTCCCGCGACGCCCTCGACATCCCCGCGGACGGCCGCGTCGTCCTGTTTTTCGGCGAGATCCGCCCCGAGAAAGGGCTGATTCACCTGATCCGGTCGATGGGCGCCCTGCGGGACGCCGTGCCGGACCTGTGCCTCGTCATCGCCGGACGGCCGCGGCACATGGACATGGGCGACTGCATGCGCGCGATCGACGATCTGGGTATCGGGCCAAACGTGATATGCCGGCTCGAATACATCGCCGACGACGACGTACAACGGTACTTCGCGGCCGCCGACGTCGTCGCAATCCCCTACGTCGCCATTACGCAAAGCGGAATCCTGTTCGAGGCGATGACGGCGGGGCGGCCCGTCGTCGCAAGCGACGTCGGCGGCGTCGGGCCTACCGTGCGGGAGAAAGACGTCGGCCTCGTCGTGCCGCCTGCCGACGAGGCGGCACTGGCGGAGGCCATCGGCGACCTGCTGGCGGACGACGCAACCCGCGAACGCATGGGCCGCAACGGCCTGCGCGAGTCGGCGACCGAATATTCGTGGGCGCGCTGCGCGGCGGATACCCGGTCGGTTTACGAGCGCGCGATCGAAGACGCGGCCGGAGCCTGATGCGATGCGGATCATCTACGTGATGTCGGACTACCCGCTACTGACGACGACGTTCGTCGACCGCGAGGTCAAGCGCCTGCGCGAGATGGGTGTCGGGATCGACATCGTCGCGAGCCGGCGGCCCGCCGGGGACGTGCCGCTCTCGGACGATCAGCGGCGCATCCGCGACACGGTCACCTACCTCAGGCCGGCCCCGTTCGCGGCCCTGGTCCGGAGCCATCTCCACTTCCTCTTCCGCTCGCCGGGGCGGCTGCTCGGCGCGATCGCCTACTTTCTTACGCGGCCTCACCCCGGGCTTCGGACCCGCTTGCTGACCGTCCTGCACATCGGCAAAGGCGTGTACGCGGCATGGTTGCTGCGCGAGCGCGAGTTCGACGAGATCCATATCCATTTCGCCTTCGGCAACGCCGTGTCGGGCATGGTTGCCGCGCGCCTGCTCGACAAGACCTATACGATGTCGATCCACGCCGGCAACGACCTGTTCGCCTACCCGGTGATGCTGGCGGAGAAGATCCGGGGCGCACGCCACGTCGTGACGTGTACCGGATTCAACAAGACATTCCTGATCGACGAGATCGGCGCCGACGTCGCCGACAAGATCACCTTCATACCCCACGGGCTCGACCTGACGCGATACCGGCCCGGTGAACCGGGCCGGGGCCGCGACGGGCCGGTGAGGATCCTGACCGTAGGTAACCTCGCCGAGCGCAAGGGCATCAGGCACCTCGTCGGGGCATGCAGGGCCCTGAAAGATCGCGGCGTCGCATTTCACTGCGACATCGTCGGCGACGGTGAGGAACGCGAGAACCTCGCGACCCTGATTCACGAACTGGGACTCGGGGACGAGGTGACCCTGACGGGCACGCTGCGCCACGAGGAAGTCATCGAGTACTACAGGAACGCGACGATCTTCGCCCTGCCCTGCGTTCAGGCGAGCACGGGAAACATGGACGGCATTCCCAACGTCGTCGCCGAAGCGATGGCGATGCGGCTGGCGGTGATTTCGACCGAGATCTCGGGCGTTCCGGAACTGGTCGAGCACGGCGTCAACGGCCTGCTGACGCAGCCGGGCGACGAACAGGCGCTGGTCGACGCGATGCTGCGGATCATCGACGATGCGGCGTTCCGGGACTCTCTCGGCCGGCGGGCGCTCGAGACCGTCCACCGCGTCTTCGACGTCGACGCGAACACGGCCAGGCTGGCGGAAACCCTGTGGCCGGACCGGCGTGAATCGCGGCCGGCTTCCGGAGCCTCCTGAGCATGGACGTCCTGTTCGTCATCGGGATGCCCCGATCGGGCACGAAACTGCTGCGCGACATTCTCAATCGGCATCCCGACGTTGCCATCTTTCCGGTCGAGAGTCACTTTCTTCCCTATTTTCACGCCCGATTCCGGACTACGGGGATATCCGCGAGCGCTCCAACTTCGATCGTTTTTACGCGAACCTGCAGCGGCGCAGCGATGGAAGGACTCCATCGGGAAGATGCGGTCGGTCATGGCGCGACGCAACGTGGAGATCGTCGAGATCCGGTACGAGGACCTGGTCTCCGAGCCCGCCGCCACCGTGTCGCGGGTCTGCGACTAACTCGGCGTCGTCGGCGGCAACTTCGGCAAATGGAAAAAAAAGCTGCGTCCACGCGAGATCCGCGACATCGAATCGATCGCCGGTGTCATGATGGAAGCGCTGGGCTACGAACTGCAGGGTCCTGCAGGGGACAGGGATGCGAACCGGCTGTACCTGAGGATATCGACGCCTACTCGTCGAAGTAGGCGGCCCATTCGGTATTTGCGAAACGATTCTTGAGATCGTCGTAGTTGCTGATCGATTCGGACAGCGGCCGCTTTGCCTGTTTGTAGATCGTCGGCTGAACGGCTTCCTCGGAAAGACCGAGGAATCGCTGGACCTTCAGGGCCTCGCCCGTGTAGTCGCTCGCGAGGTCCTCGTAGACGATTTCGTGCACTTCGTGATCCCGGAAAAACGCGGCGTGCTCCTCCTCCCAGCGCCGCACCTCCTCGAAGCTCGCCAGGCATTCGTCGAAGTCCAGCTCGAAGTTCTCCCGGCTGCTTCCCGATCCGCTGGCATCCCGCCAGACGTCGGTACGCTTCGCCTTGACCAGCGACAGATAGCGCTTGAGCGAATTCCTGCGTTTCAGCTGGATGATCCGCACGTCCCGCTGCGCCTGCAGCCAGGACCATACGGGCCGCAGCGTATCGCTGCACGCGTGGTAGTAGAACAGCTTGAATCCGAGCGCCTTGATATGGCCGGCCGTCGGTCCGAAAACCTCGTCTCGCAGAAGGGCCGCCGGGTCCGAGCTCATGAGCCCGGTCACCCTGGCGCTGCGTGACCGCAACCTGTCGTTCACGGGACAATCCCAGGACAGCGATCGTTCGGATCGGAACAGCTCGCCGAACATCATCGTTTGGCTGTGTGCGTTCAGGAGGTCCCGCAGCAGGTTCGACCCGGACCGCGAGACCGACAAGACGACGAACTTGACGAAGTCGGTACTGCCTTTCGACAGGTGCAGGTCGATCGCAAAGGTCCTCGCATGGTACTCGCCGTACTTGACGAGCTTTGCGAACTTCGACATTTTCATCCTGGGCTCCCGCTGCGCGCACCGCCCGCCGCGGGCGCCGGCCAAAGACGCGAACAATAGCCCGATTCGGCGGCCGCTGCTACTTCAGCTCCGGGGGTTTCGGGCGGCTGCCGTCCGGCGGCGGCGTATCGCTGTCGTCCGGCGGCGGCGTATCGCTGTCGTCCGGCGGCGGCGCATCGCTGTCGTCCGGCCGCGGCGCATCGCCGCCGCCCTCGACCTCGGCGAGGTATCCGTGCAGCCACTCCTCGAGATTCGTGTAGCCGTCGCCGTCGTCGTCGCCACCGGGATTGGCGGGTACCGCCAGTACCCGGAAGTTCCTGTCCGGGCGCGGCCAGCCCCCGGGAACCGGTATGTCGCCGGACCCGCAGTTCTCGACGCAGCTCTTGAGTGCGCCGGTGCGGTTCCCGACGTCCCGTATCACCCGGGCGTCGGTCGCGTCGCGATCCGCCGGCCGTGACCCGGCGTTGGCGAGGACGTGCTGCTTGACTTCCCCGCTGTCCAGGGTCTCGAAGCCCCGGGGCCGGACGGGCGCCGAGTCGGTCCGCACGGCCGAGAGATTCGTCCCGCCGCCCGATGCGACCAGGTCGCCCCACTGGTTGGAGCCGTCGATCCAGCGGGCGACGTTGTCCGCTACGTAAACCTTCGAATCCCCGGTAAGTTCGCGGAGATGGATGGGCTTGCGCGACGTGTTCGTGTCCGGTCCGTCGATGAATACGTTACCGATGACCGATGCATCGGCCCTGCCCATGCGCTCGTAGTCGCCCCGTATGTCGATCGCCTGGAACTGCCAGTTGTAGATCAGGTTGTTCGCGATGAACGCGCTCGTGGTGAAGGGATTGCGCTCCAGGTTGTGCGCGAAGAGGTTCCGGACGATGGCGACGTTCGCAGGCTGGTTCGAGCCCAGGGCGTTACCGACGATCATGCCCTTGCTCGTGTGCGTCGGGTTGATGGAAGGACGGTTGAGTCCCTCGGCGATTATGCAGTTGCTGAACGTGATGTCCCGCATCCGTGTTTCGGGTGAGTATGCCCAGATCGACCCGGTCTCGTCCGTGCTCCAGGACATCGACACATGGTCGATAACGACGCGCTCGGACGAACCCACGACCTTGATGCCATCGCGGTCCTTCGGGTCGGGACCCGTCCACGAATCGCCCACGCGCACCGAAATGTGCTGAATGAGCACGTCGTGAGTGCCTTTGATCTCGATGCCCGCTCCCTGCAGCATGATTCCCGGCGACGGCGCCGTCTGGCCTGCAACCGTAATGAAGGGTTCGTTGATCGCAAGGTCATCGGTGAGCTTGATCACTCCGGAGACCTCGAATACGCAGACTCTCGGTCGCGACGCGGCCAGGCATTCCTGCAGCGAATCCGGACCCGACGCGTTCAGGTTCCGTACCTTGAATACCTTGCCGCCGCGACCGGCCGGGGTGTCGACGCCGAAGCCTACGGCGCCGGGAAAAACCGGCAGAGCGATTGCCGGACCCGCCAGGCAAACTGCCGAACAAACCAGGAACAGGCTCGAAATCACGCGATTCGACGGAAAAGTTGGGGTAGTCAATTCGATCCTCCCGGCCATCGCCGAAAAACGGTACGGCATCACAGTCGAAACAGTGCATCCGTCCTGTCTTGGGGCCTTGGCGCTCGGTATAATGTATGGTCGCCGCCTCAAATCGGGGAACTCGATTATATCGTCAGCGGCAACGCCGAGAATG
>JAKSCZ010000251.1 GCA_022360335.1 Pseudomonadota bacterium | reverse complement strand
GGCGTCATGCGCCCCGGTATTCCCGTCGTTTTCGGCGTGCGCGAGGTGCCGGACGCCATCGTTGCCCACGCCGATGCGACCGGTGCGCGGCTGTTGCTGCGAGGCCGTGACTATTCGGGCGAGGACGTGCCGCGGCCGGGTCTGCCGGGCGAATTCCAGAGAGACAACGCTGCCGCCGTGATCGCGCTGCTCGATGCGGCGGGACTGTCCGGGGCGACGCGGAACGATGTGATCGCGTCGGCGCTGCCTGCCGTACGGCTCGCCGGGCGCGGGCAAAGCGTGGAACGGGACGGTGTCGAGTGGCTGCTGGATGTCGCGCACAATCCGGCGGCCGCGGAAACGCTGGCCCGAACGCTCCGTGCCGATCCGGCCGACGGTCGGACCGTCGCGGTGATCGCTGCGCTGGACGACAAGGACGTGGAGGGGATCGTCGCGCCGCTCGACGCTCACGTGGATCGGTGGATCGCGGTGGCCGCGGACAGCCGCCGGGCGGTGCCTGCCGGCGAACTGGCGCGGCGTATCGCGAATGCCTGCAATCGCCCCTGCCTGATCGCCGCTTCGCTCGACCGCGCCCTCGACGAGGCGCTGCGCGAGGCGCGTGAGGGGGACAGGCTGCTGATCACCGGCTCTTTCTATATCGTGGGTCCCGCGCTGCAACGCCTTGGGCTATACTCGCGACCCCAGTCATGATGGAACGTGCCTTGAAAGAACGCATTATCGGCGCCGCGGTGCTGGTCGTTTTCGTCGTGCTCGTCGTGCCGATTTTCCTGGATGGACCGCCCGATGACGACGAGATCGTGTCCGAACGGGTCCTGCTGCCGGGGCAGGAAGCGCAGAAGACGCAGACGGTCGTACTCGATCGCAATCGGACCGAGCCCGTGCCGGCCGCCGGCGCAGCGGCGCCTGCCGGGAGCGATGCACCCGTCGAAACGCCCGTCGCCGAACAGGCGAAACCGGCCGTCGTGCGGCAGCCGGACCCGAAGCCCGGGGCGGAACCCGCATCGGACGAGCCGCCGGCCGCGGCCGGGTCCGCGCCGGCAAGCTCGACGACCGGCATGTGGGCCGTGCAACTCGGCAGCTTCTCGAACAAGAACAACGCCGAGAAGCTCGCGGCGGACCTGCGCAAGCAGGACTATGCCGCGTTCCTGAGTCAGCTCCGGACCGGCTCCGGGGTGATGCACCGGGTGCGTATCGGTCCGCAGAAAGACCGCGCGAGTTCCGAGGCCATGGCGGCCCGGCTGGCGAAGGTCGGACACGACGGCAAGGTTGTGCCGCACCCGTGATATCATCGCGCCCATCAACGCCTGAGCATGCCGACTTGAGACGACATCGCCGATGCCGGTCATCGACATAATCATCGCCGCCGCCATTGTCGTTTCCGTCGTCGTCGGGATTTTCCGGGGCTTCGTCAAGGAAGCGATTTCGATAGCGGCGCTCGTTGTCGCGATCTGGGCTGCGCTCTATTTCGGCCCTTCCGTGGGAAACGTTTCCGATAGCTGGCTGAGTTCGGAGGAACTGCAGAAGTGGTTCGGCCGCGTCCTCGTCTTCGCCGTCGTCCTGTCGATCGGCGGTCTGCTCGGTTGGGGCGTATCCAGACTCGTGCGCTTGTCCGTGTTGAGCGGCATGGACCGCCTCCTGGGTTCCCTGTTCGGCGCCGTGCGCGGCATCCTGCTCGTTGCCGTGGCGATCATCGGCGGCCAGTTCGCCGGATTCGACAACGACGCCTGGTGGCTCGGTTCGAAACTGATCCCGCACCTCGAAGCCGCTGCCGAGTGGATCAAGGTCATGGCGCCGGAAGGCCTCGACCTGATCGTTCCGGACGAGGAACCGGGGACGCTTCCGGTGGAGGTCTGAGAGAGTAGCTATCGATGTGTGGCGTTGTTGGAATCGTCAGCGAGGAACCCGTCAACCAGGCCCTGTACAACGCGTTGACCGTGTTGCAGCATCGCGGTCAGGATGCGGCCGGCATCGTAACCTGGAGCGAGGAGTACGGCCTCAAGCAGCGCAAGAGCAACGGCCTCGTTCGCGATGTCTTTCGCAGCCGGCACATGATGCGCCTGATGGGCAATGTCGGCATCGGGCACGTGCGCTACCCGACGGCCGGCGGGGCGAAATCGTCCGAGGCGCAGCCGTTCTACGTCAACTCGCCCTACGGAATCTGCCTCGCGCACAACGGTAATCTGACCAACTACGACGAGCTGGCCCAACTGCTGACCGGCGAAGATCGACGCCACCTCGCGACCGATTCGGATTCCGAGGTCCTGCTCAACGTCTTCGCGCACGAGTTGCAGGTCCGGGTGAACGGCTGCCCGACGCCGCAAAACGTATTCGATGCGGTCGAAGCCGTGCACGCGCGCTGCAGCGGCGGTTACGCCGTCGTCGCGATGATCATCGGCTTCGGCATTGTCGCGTTCCGCGACCCGCACGGCATCCGGCCCCTCGTGCTCGGCAGTCGCGAGACGAACGGCCGCAAGGCGTACGTGGTCGCATCGGAGAGCGTCGCGCTCGACGCTCTGCAGTTCAGGCGCATGCGCGACGTCGGCCCGGGGGAGTGTCTCTATATCGACAACGGCGGCATGCTGCATTCGCGAGATCACCCGGGCGAGACACGCCATACGCCGTGTATCTTCGAGCACGTCTATTTCGCGCGTCCCGACTCGATCCTCGACAACCTGTCGGTGTACAAGGCCCGGCTCAGAATGGGCGAGGAACTGGCG
>JAKSCZ010000501.1 GCA_022360335.1 Pseudomonadota bacterium | reverse complement strand
AGGCCGTCAGTTCGCATGTGCGCGGCCTTCTCGCTGACTCGAAAATCGTCAAGACCGGGTCAACACGGGCCGCCAGATACTTCCCCTTTGAATCGGCAGCCCCGGCCCGGACTCTGAAACGCAATCTGACCATCCGCGGGCTCGATGAATCCGTCGTGTACGAGCAAATCGCAGTCGGTCTGACGCTTTCTCAGCTACCCGACTCCGTCGAGTCGATCGTGCACTACGCTTTCACTGCAGTGCTGAACAACGCGATCGACCATTCGATGTCCGAGCGATGTACGGTCGAGGTCCGGCTGGACGCCGCCAAACTCAGGTTCGCGATCAGGGATACCGGTATCGGCGTGTTTTGTTCGATCGCCGAGAAACTCGATCTGCAAAATGAACACGACGCAATGATCGAGCTGATCAAGGGCAAAACGACGACCCAACCTCACGCGCATTCGGGCGAAGGAATCTTCTTCGTGTCCAAGGCTGCTGACCGTTTCTCGCTGCGATCGCAACGTTTACAAATCGAGTGGGACAACAGGCGCGCCGACGTGTTTGTATCCGAGCCGAGATTTCTGAAGGGCACGCTGGCTTCGTTCGAGATTGCCCGAAACGCTCGAACGCGCCTCGAGAACGTATTTGCGGAGTTTGCGCCGGCAGCCTACGACTACCGGTTCCAAAGAACGCGAGTGCTCGTCAGGTTGTTGCGACAGGATTACGTATCCCGATCAGAAGCGAAGCGCCTCCTGCACAACCTCGACAAATTCTCCGAAATCGAGCTGGACATGCGTGACGTCAGAAGTCTCGGTCAGGGGTTTGCGGACGAGGTATTTCGAGTGTTCGCAACCGCGCACCCCGACATCGTCATTCGATTCGTCAATGCCGGCAATGCCGTAACTGCAATGATCAAACATGTCGGCGGGTGATGTCGTAGATGCGAAACGGGAAGAAAATGGCGCGTGTGGAATACGCTAAACTAAGTAAACTGGCCGCGTTCCGGTAGGTGTACTGTGGAGTTTGGAGAACACTATCTCACGCATGTCGATCCGGCACTGGAAGTCGATTTGACCTCCAAGGAGGTC
Source organism: Pseudomonadota bacterium (assembly GCA_022360335.1). GTDB lineage: Bacteria > Pseudomonadota > Gammaproteobacteria > Steroidobacterales > Woeseiaceae > UBA1847. Next base: position 1,334 of record JAKSCZ010000501.1, on the reverse strand, counting down.
CTTGGCGGCTTGCGCGACCAGGAAATACAGATCACGCAATTAAATGGCTGCCCGGACGAAAGCTCGTTCCTGGACAGGCAGGGAATTGCCGCATCGAAAATGTCGGACGCCAAACTGATCTTTTTCAAGATCAACGACGACTGCTTCATGGAAATCACCGAGTCCCGTGTGCACTGGCCCACTGTATGCCGGAATCGCATTGGAGATATTATCAGTTTCCAGTTCGTTTCCAGCGTTTCCAGGTCGGAGATACTTGGCGACACGACCAATATTCACGACCTTGGGCCTGCCATTATATGCACTGCAACTCCCCAAACGACGATGTCCTATCGAGTGCCAACGCCCGGCGCGAAGGTAAACTACGTGGTCGTTCATACTACGCTGTCAAATCTGTTGCAGAGACTCAATGAAAGCCCGGCAGATTATCCGCCCTGGCTGATCGACTGCATTGCAAACGAATCGTGTCGGCCCGAGCAGCGCGTGTTCTTCTCGGATATCAGTCATTGGGAAGTGATTCGCCCGTGTTTTGAGCTTCCCGTTAATGGGAACCTCGTCTCCAAGTGGTTGACGGGGAAGTTCTGGGAGCTCCTTACTATCGGGCTTCAGTCGCTCAAGGATAACGTGCGATACCGTTCCGACGCACCAGTGCACTCATCGACTTCGGAGTTGGAGCGTTTTCGCAGCGCGAGGAGGATTCTGGATATGCAGTACTCGAATCCGCCTTCTTTGGCCGAACTCGCAAAGCGTCTCGGCTTATCGGAAACGCGCCTGAAGTCAGGATTCAAGAACACGTTCGGTATGACCACGATGCAGTACTGCCTGCAAAAGCGTATTGATGCCGCGAGATTGTTGTTGGAAGAAAACCACCTCTCTATCTCTCAGATTGCGAATACCGTCGGTTACGAAGACCCTTCGGCCTTTTCCCGGGCATTTAAACGCATTACCAGACAGACCCCGAAAGAATGTCGGAGCGGCCAGGCCGCAGGCACACGCAAGGGCGACCTGGCCTGATCGAGTAAGGAAAGCAGCGGCTGACCTCGTCAGCCGCTACCGATTGTCCATCGCTGACCGTTACGCCTAGAAATCGGCGCGCAGTACCAGGCCGATTGTTCGTGGTCTGAGCGGATTGGCGAAGTAAAGCGTAGGAGCCAGGCCTCTGAATCCGATGTAACTGTCGTCATTCAGAAGATTGGTGGAGTAAAGAGAGGCCGAATAACGATCCTTGCGAACACCGAGCGTAAGACCGACCGTCGAGTAGCTGGATATGTCGACTGGCGCTACTCCATTCGGCGGCATCCGTGTATCGGATATCGTATCGTCCAGCCAGCGCCAGT
>JAKSCZ010000604.1 GCA_022360335.1 Pseudomonadota bacterium | reverse complement strand
CTCGGCAGGGAACCCGCGTGCCCGACCCCCATCGTCCCGGCGAGCGACTCCGCCACGCCGCGCTCGCGGTCGCCATCGTCGCCGTCGTCGCGTTCGGTGCGGCCGGCGGGGCCTCGTCACCGAAGCCCGCGGCGGCCGCCGTCACCCACCAGCTCGGCTTCCGGGCCACCGTCGCCGGGTGGACGTCGTGGTACGGCAGCTACGGCATGGGAGGGCTGGGGGTCGCGTGGTGCATCGACCACGGCATCCGGGCTCCCGACCCCGACTACGGCTACGTCCCGACCGATCCGTCCGAGCCCTCCGCCGACACGAAGACCGCGATGGCCTGGCTCCTCAGCCGCCACGGCGCGAGCCCCGACCGGGTCGGGGCCGCCGCGCTCATGTTGGTCCTCCACGACCTGATGGGCGCCGTCTACCCCTCCGGCCGCCTCGACGTCGACCGGCTGGACCTCGGGCAGCTCGCCGGCTTCGAGGGGCTCGAAGCGGCGGTGCTCGAGCGGGCGCGCGGCTACAAGGCCGACGCCCTCGCCCACGCCCACCTGCGCCTCCCCTTCCGCCTCGACGTCACCGCCGACGCCGTCCCGGCCGGGACCCACGGCCAGCTGCGGGCGACCCTGGTCGACGCCAACGGCGCTCCGGTGGCCGGCGCACCCGTCGCCTACTCCGCTGCCGGCGCCACCACGACGGGACCGACGGCCGCCGAGACCGGCGCCGACGGGACCGCCACGTTCGGGTTCGTCGCCGGCGGCGGCGCGCACCGGTTCGACGTGCTGGCCGGGTTCCCCGACCTCCGCCTCGACGCGTTCGCACCGACCGCCCGCCCGGCGCAGCGGGTCGCGCGGCCCGCGCACCGCCACCTCGTGTCCTCGGCCACCTTCGACAACACGCCGCCGCCCGGCACGCTCACGCTGCGCAAGACCGGCGACGCCACCGCCTACCTCCCCGTCGAGGGCGCGCGCTTCGAGGTGCTCGGCCCCGACGCCGAAGGAGAGCCGACCGTACTCGTTGGCGAGCTGGTCGCCGGTGCCGACGGTGCCACCGGCGTGCTCACCCTCCCGCCCGGGCGCTACCTGGTGCGCGAGACCACGCCCCCTGCGGGCTACGAGCCGGGCGGGCCGTGGGAGGTCGACGTGCCTCCCGGTGGCGCGGCGACCGTCGAGGCGGCGAACACCGCGACCAGAGGCGCCATCGCCGTGCGCAAGGTCGACGACCAGACCGGCGAGGCGCTCGACGGGGCGACCTTCGAGGTCTTCTACGACGCCGACGCCGACGGCACCGCCGAGACCGGCATCGGCCGACGCGAGGCCGCCGAGGGCGAAGCGCGATGGGACCGCCTGGCGCCGGGCCGCTACCGGCTCGTCGAGGTGGCGGCGCCCGACGGCTACCTGGTGGCCCCCGAGCCGGTCGACCTCACCGTCGAGCCCGGCGACACCGCCGAGGTCGTCGTCGCCAACAGCCCGGCCCCGCCGAACCCGACGACCACCGTCGCCGCCCGGGCGACGCTCCCCCGCACGGGAGGGACGACCCAGCCGTGGGTCCTGCTCGGCGCCGGCCTCGTGGTCATCGGCGTCGGCTGTTCGATCGGCGGGCGCGGCTCGGCGTCCTACGCTGGCGGCGGTGAACCGGATCGGTGACTACGCG
>JAKSCZ010000147.1 GCA_022360335.1 Pseudomonadota bacterium | reverse complement strand
GGCCAGCGTGGCGCCGGCGCCCAGGCCGCCGGCCACCGTCCGGTCGAAGCCGTACCACACGGGGTGATCGCCCTGCGTATTGTAGGTGACGACCGGTGTCTCGGTGTAGCCCATCGGGTTCGGCGGCACGAAACAGCCTCCGTCGTCGCCGACCGGCGTCTGGCCGTTGCAATACTGCGACGGGTAGAACGTGGTGCCGATGATGCCCGTGGACGTTCCGTCGGTCATGTCGCCTTCGTTGTAACCGTGACGGCGCAACTGCGTCGCATCGGCCGAGATGTAGCGAACGCTTCCGGTGACCGCGCCGCCGTTGTCGTAGCTCAGCTCGAGATTGATGTTGGTGGAGTCCTTGAGGAAGCTGTCGTTCTGCGTAAACGACTTGACGCGGCGCGCATTGAACTCGTACTCGTGTACCGACATCCACTCGGCGCCGTTGTTGGCGCCGCCGGAGTCGCCCGTCGGGCGGCCCTCGTTGATCGTGAACCACTCGAGGCCCTGCCACTTGTTGGTCGCGCTGAGGCCGACCTTGCGATTGTATTCCTCCTCGTCGGTGTAGAACGCCTCGGCCGTGAAGTCGAAGCCCTCGCCGAGATCGGCCTGGAACGCCGCGTTCAGACCGATGCCTTCGCGTGCGGTCACCTGGTTCCAGGCAACGACGCCCTGCGGCGAGACGGCGTTGTAGGTCTGGCTGCCGCCCCAGTCGTTGACGCCGTTGACCCAGCCGGCGTCACCGGTCGGCTCGGCCGAGTTGAAACCGTTGTAGTAATTCGCGAGGTTGACGTCCTTGTACGACGCCGAGACCATCGCACCGATGCGATCGCTGCGCCAGGTCGCCAGCGCGCTGAGCTTCGGATCGGTCTCACCGGTCTCCTCGCCCGTGCCGACCTGCAGGTTGCCGGCGAAGGTCGTGCCTTCGTCGAAGTCGAACGGACGATAGGTTTTCAGGTCCACCGTACCCGTGATACCCGTGATCGCCATGTTCGCCTGCGACGACTTGTACACGGATGCGCCCTTGAACAGCGCGGCGGGCAGATCGGTCAGGCTGGGTTGCGACTGGGTGATCGAACCGGCTCCCAGGAACTGCTCGCCGTTCAGCATGGTCACGACCTGCGGCAGACCGCGCACGCTGAACCGCTCGCCCTCACCCGCGGAACGCCGGATCTGGACGCCCGGGATGCGCTGCAGTGAATCGACGATCGTGACGTCGGGCAGCTTGCCGATGTCTTCGGCCGCGATGCTGTCGGAGATGACGCTCGACAGGCGCTTCTGATTGATCGACGTTTCCTGTGCACGACGGTGGCCGGTGACGACGATCTCCTCGATCGCATCGTCCTGTGCCAGTGCACCCGTGCTGTAGCCGCCGACGAGTGCCGTCGCGATACTCGATGCCAGCAGGCTGCGTTGAAAACGAGGTTCTTTGATTTTCATTCTGACTCTCTCTGTCTGAGTTTGCTCGACAGGCGCCGCACGGCGTTCGGGTCGGATTGCGCGCGGATACCCCCCCTTGACATAAGCCCAGGACGACCGGCCCCCGCCGGTCCCTGATCGACCGGTTTACAGCCTTCGACGGTATGGAACCCCCCCGGCACGGCTGTAAAACGTTTTACATGTTTACTGCGCCGGAGCCGCCAAGTCAATACTTTTTTGTCTTGCCGCAACGAGACGGGCGGGCGATTTAATATAAGCTGCTGATTATAAAATATTTTATAGGCGACCGGCTAAAGGCACGGCACGGCCTGCGGGACGCCGAACGCCGGTACAGACCCGACCCCTATCGATTAACTTGTTGAAAATAAAGAAATTACAACGGTGTTATCGGCGCGTATTTCGCCCCGGTTTGACCCGACTGATGTAAAACGTTTAGCATCCGCGGTCGGCACGGTGCATACCAATACGAACGAGCGCCGCAACGCACGGGGGCCTACCGGACAATGCAGCTGCAAGCCGTCGACCTGACGATCATCGGACTCTACCTCCTGGCCACGGTCGTCATCGGGCTGATCCTGAAGAAGCGGGCGGCGAAGAACCTGCGCGCCTATTTCCAGGGCGGACGCACCTTGCCCTGGTACATGCTGGGCCTGTCCAACGCCTCGGGCATGTTCGACATCTCGGGGACGATGTGGCTCGTCACCCTGTGCTTCGTCTACGGGATGAAGAGCATCTGGATCCCGTGGCTCTGGCCGGTGTTCAACCAGGTCTTTCTCGCCGTCTTCCTGTCGGCCTGGCTGCGCCGTTCGAACGTGATCACGGGGGCCCAGTGGATACAGACGCGTTTCGGCGACGATCTCGGCGGTCGCCTCGCCCACCTGGTCGTCGTGCTGTTCGCCCTGATCAGCGTCCTCGGCTTTCTGGCCTACGGCTTCATCGGCGTCGGCAAGTTCATGGAGATATTCATTCCGTGGGAGGTCGTTTCGCCTTACTTCCCGTTCGACGTGCCGATCGCCTACGTTCCGCATCTCTACGGGATCTTCTTCACCGCGTTCGCGACCTTCTACGTTATGATGGGCGGCATGATGAGCATCGTCTGGGCCGACGTGCTGCAGTTCACGATCATGGCCGTCGCGGCGATCATCATCGCGGCCATCGCGATGGCCAACGTGCCGCCGGAGGTCCTGCACACGGCGACGCCCGCGGGCTGGGCCAATCCCTTCTTCGGCTGGACGCTCGACATCGACTGGGCGGGCCTGATCGACGAGGTCAATACCAAGATCGTCTCGGACGGTTACTCGCTGTTCAGCATCTTCTTCATGATGATGCTGTTCAAGGGCGTCCTGCTGAGCCTGGCGGGGCCCGCGCCCAACTACGACATGCAGAAGATCCTGGCGACGCGTTCGCCGCGCGAGGCGGCCCTGATGAGCGGCTTCGTGTCGATCGCGCTCAACCCGATGCGCTACCTGATGATCGCAGGTTTCGCGGTGCTCGCGATCGCGTTCTACCAGGACCTCGATCTGGTATCCGGCGGAAAGCTCGACTTCGAGAACATCCTGCCGTCCGCGATGCTGCAGTTCGCACCGGTCGGCATCCTCGGCCTGCTGCTCGCCGGCCTGCTGGCCGCGTTCATGTCGACGTTCGCATCGACCGTCAACGCCGCACCCGCCTATCTCGTCAACGACGTCTACAAACGCTACATCAACCCGGACGCCGGTAACCGGCGCCTGGTACGCGCGAGTTACCTGATCTCGGTACTCGTCGTCGCCGTCAGCACGACGATCGGACTCTGGGTCGAGAGCATCAACAGCGTGCTGCAGTGGCTCGTATCGGGATTGTTCGGCGGTTACGCGGTTTCCAACGTCCTCAAATGGTACTGGTGGCGGCTCAACGGAATGGGTTACTTCTGGGGCATGCTGGCCGGCATCATCGGCGCGCTGGCGTTCCCGCCGCTCTTCGACGGCGTGTTCGAGAACATCGCGAGCGACATCCTGCCGCTGTACCTGTTCCCGTTGCTGTTGCTCGTCTCCGGCGCCGCCTGCATCATTGCGAGCTTCGTGACGACGCCCGAGGACCCCGAGATACTGAAGAGCTTCTACCGCAACGTCAGGCCCTGGGGCCTGTGGGGTCCCGTGCACGACCAGGTCGTCGCCGAGGACCCCGCGTTCGAACGCAACGAGAATTTTTCGCGCGACATGTTCAACGTCGCCGTCGGCATCGTCGCGCAGACCTGCCTCGTTGCGGCGCCGGTCTTCCTCGTCATCCGGGAATACCCGTCGCTCGCGGCCGCGCTCGGGGTCTTCGCCGTCAGCGCGGTCGTTCTCAAGAAAACCTGGTATGACAAACTCGACAGGACGCCCGCCGATGCACCCGGCTGACAACGACGGCGAATTCGGCTATTTCGACGACGCCTCGCGCGAGTACGTCGTCACGAACCCGTGCACGCCGTACCCCTGGATCAACTACCTCGGCAACCAGGATTTCTTTTCTCTCGTCTCGAACACGGGCGGCGGCTACAGCTTCTATCGCGACGCACGCTTCAGGCGCCTGACGCGTTACCGTTACAACAGCGTACCGACCGACAACGGCGGACGGTACTTCTATGTCCGTGACGGCGATACCGTCTGGTCGCCCGGGTGGAAGCCGTGCAGGACCGAACTGGACGACTACGAGTGCCGCCACGGTCTCGGCTACACGCGCATCACGGGCGAGAAGGCCGGCCTGCGCGCCTCGATTATCTACGTCGTGCCCAACGGCGACAATACCGAATTGCAGCTCGTAAACCTGGAAAACCGCTCCGGTAAAACGCGATCCTTCAAATTCTACTCGCTCGCCGAGTGGTGTCTGTGGAACGCCGACGACGATGCGACCAACTTCCAGCGCAACTTCTCGACCGGGGAGGTCGAGGTCGACGGCCCGGTGCTGTACCACAAGACCGAGTATCGCGAGCGCCGCGATCACTACGCGTTCTACAGCGTCAACAGCGCCATCAGCGGCTTCGAGACCGATCGCGAGGCGTTCCTGGGGCCGTACAACGGCTTCGACCGGCCGCAGGCCGTCGTCGACGGCGAGCCGCGCCATTCGATCGCGCACGGCTGGTCGCCGATCGCATCGCATTGCATCGACGTCGAACTGGCGCCGGGCGAGCAGCGCGAACTCGTGTTCCAGATCGGCTACGTCGAGGTCGGCGACCGGCGCAAGTTCGCGTCGCCCGGTATCATCAACAAGGAACCGGCGCTCGAGCTCATCGCGAAGTACGACAGCCCGGACAAGGTCCGCGCGGCGCTCGACCGGCTCGGGGAATACTGGGGAGACCTGCTGTCGCGCTTCCGGCTCGAATCGCACGACGCGCGCCTCGACCGGATGATCAATACCTGGAACCAGTATCAGTGCATGGTGACGTTCAACCTGTCGCGCAGCGCATCCTTCTTCGAAGCCGGTATCGGCCGCGGCATGGGATTCCGCGACTCGAACCAGGACCTGCTCGGATTCTTCCACCTCGATCCGGTGCGGGCGCGGGAGCGGATTCTCGACATCGCGGCCACCCAGTTCGAAGACGGCTCGGTGTACCACCAGTACCAGCCTCTGACCAAGCGCGGCAATGCGGCCGTCGGCGGCAACTTCAACGACGATCCCCTGTGGCTGGTATTGTCGACCTGCGCCTACATCCGCGAAACCGGCGACTTCGGCATCCTCGAGGAACGCGTCCCGTTCGAGAACGACGAGACCCGCACGGCGACCTTGCTCGAACACCTGCGCGTATCGGTCGATCACGTCCTGAATAACCTCGGCCCGCACGGCTTGCCGCTGATCGGGCGGGCGGACTGGAACGACTGCCTGAATCTGAACTGTTTCTCCACCGAGCCGAACGAATCGTTCCAGACGACGGAGAATCGCGAGGGCCGCAACGCCGAATCCGTCATGATCGCGCAGATGTTCGTCCTGTACGGCCGCGACTATGCCGATCTCTGCGAGCGCGTCGGCCGGCCGCAGGAGGCCGCGCGCGTTCGCGCAGCGAGCGATACGATGGCGGCCACGATAGAGGAACACGGCTGGGACGGCGAGTGGTTCCTGCGCGCCTACGACGCCACGGGCGCGAAGGTCGGCAGCCGCGAGAACGCGGAAGGCAGGATCTATGTCGAGACGCAGGGCTTCGGCGCGATGGCCGGGATCGGCCTCGACGACGGCAAGGCCGCGAAGGCGCTCGATGCCGTGGCCGATAATCTCGCCTGCGAATACGGCATCGTCCTGCACTACCCGGCCTACACGCGCTACCGCCTCGAACTCGGCGAGATCACGACGTATCCGCCCGGCTACAAGGAGAACGGCGGGATTTTCTGCCACAACAACCCCTGGGTCATGATCGGCGAAACCGTCGTCGGGCGCGGCGACCGGGCGTACGATTACTACTGCCGCACGGCGCCGGCGTTCCAGCAGCACGTTGCGCTGCGCAGGATCGAGCCCTACGTTTACGCCCAGATGGTGGCCGGCAAGGAAGCGGCCCGGCCGGGCGAGGCCAAGAATTCCTGGCTGACCGGTACGGCGGCATGGAACTACCACGCGCTCACCGAGCACATCCTCGGGATCAAGCCGGACTACGACGGGCTGCGCATCGATCCGTGTATCCCGCCGGATTGGCACGGGTACCGGGTAACGAGGACGTTCCGCGGCTCGACCTACCGCATCAGCGTGAGCAACCCCGATCACGTCGGTTCGGGGGTCCGTTCGATCAGCGTCGACGGCGTGACCATCGACGGACGGACGCTGCCGGCCGGCGAGGCGGGTTCCGAGTACGACGTCGAGGTCGTCCTGGGTTAGAGCTTGGAGGCGGCCGATGGGCAACGACGACTTCGATGCGCGTCTTGGCGCACTGCGCGACGGCCAGGAGAAACTCCTGGCGCGGCGCAACGAGCAGGTCGCGCCCGGCAACGGCATTTATTCGCGCTGGCGTTACCCGGTCATTACCCCCGGGCACGTCCCGCTGCACTGGCGGTACGACCTCGATCCCGCAGACAATCCCTTCCTCATGGAGAGAATCGGCGTCAACGCGACATTCAATGCGGGCGCCATTCTGCACCGCGAACGCTTTACCCTCGTCGTGCGCGTCGAAGGCGTGGATCGCAAGTCCTGGTTCGCAGTCGCGGAAAGCGACAGCGGTACCGACGGGTTCCGCTTCCGGCCGCGCCCGATCGCGATGCCCGAGCTCGACTCGCCCGACACGAACATCTACGACATGCGGCTCACCGAACACGAGGACGGCTACATCTACGGCCTGTTCTGCACGGAGCGCAAGGACGAGTCGAATCCGGGCGATACCTCGGCCGCGATCGCAGCCTGCGGGATCGCGAGAACGACCGACCTCGACGACTGGGAACGTTTGCCCGACCTCGTAACGAATTCGGCGCAACAGCGTAATTGCGTCCTGCATCCCGAATTCGTCGACGGCAGGTACGCCATCTATACGAGGCCCCAGGACGGCTTCGTCGGCGTCGGCAACGGCGGCGGCATCGGCTGGGGACTGACCGATTCGATGGAAAATGCCGTCGTTGCCGACGAAACGATCGTCGACCCGAAGGTCTATCACACGATCAGCGAACTCAAGAACGGCCAGGGACCCGCGCCGCTGCGGACGGACGAGGGCTGGCTGCACCTCGCCCACGGCGTGCGCGAGACGGCGGCCGGCCTGCGCTACGTGCTGTACATGTTCATGACGGATCGCGACGAACCCTGGAAGGTCACGAGGCGCCCGGCCGGGCACCTGATCGCGCCGAGGGGCGCGGAACGCGTCGGCGACGTCTCCAACGTCGTCTTTTCGGGCGGCTGGATCCGCGACACCGACGGCACGGTGTACATCTACTACGCTTCGAGCGACACGCGCCTTCACGTCGCGACGACGAGCGTCGACCGCCTGCTCGATTATTGCCGCAACACACCGGCGGACGGCCGCCGGTCCGCGGGGTCGGTAGCGGCCGTCAACGCGCTCATCGACAAGAACGCCTCATGCAAGCCCGGCCAATAAACGATCTGACCGCAGATGCCGCCGTCAGGGAGTTGCATGCCATCGCAAGCTGGTGGCTCACACATTCGATCGACGACAGGCACGGCGGCTTCGCGGGTGAGATCGACCACACGGGCAAGGTCGTCGACGGTGCGGCAAAGGGGCTCGTACTCAACAGCCGCATACTCTGGTTCTTCAGCG
>JAKSCZ010000303.1 GCA_022360335.1 Pseudomonadota bacterium | reverse complement strand
CAATCCATCTTTGTATAAGTCGTCGGGTTTCACGTTCGACGTTGCGACCAGCGTGACGCCGCGGTCGAATAGACCGCGCAATAGGCGTCCGAGAATCATGGCGTCCCCGATATCGCTGACGAAGAACTCGTCGAAGCACAGGACCCGCGTCGCGCGCGCGATATCGGCGGCAATACGGTCGAGCGGGTCCCGGACGTCGCCGAGCGCCTTCAGGCGATCGTGCACCTCACGCATCATGCGGTGGAAGTGTCTGCGCTCTTTCGCGCCGGCCGGCAGGTTCTCGAAGAAAAGATCCATCAGGAAGGTCTTGCCGCGGCCGACGCCGCCCCAGATGTAAAGGCCCTGCACGCGCGCGGGGCGTTTTTTGCGACTGAACAAGCCCGCCAGTCCACGATCGGAGCGCGCATCGCGCAGGCGGTCCCCGAGATCCTCGAGACGTGCGATGACGTCGAGCTGGGCCGGATCTTCGACGTGCCCCTCGCGTTGCAAGCTTTCTTCGTACGCTGCCCGGATGCTCAATCTACCCTCGATGACGCATTTTTTTTCCGTCGGACGACGGGCAAGATTACATCGCTGATATCATTCGGCCAACAACGAAGGAGTTCGGGCAACATGACCGAAGAGCACGAACGCGAGTCGATGGAATTCGACGTCGTCGTCGTCGGCGGCGGGCCGGCCGGCCTCGCAGCGGCGATTCGCCTGATGCAACTCGACGGCAACCTGTCGGTCGTCGTCGTGGAGAAAGGCTCGGAGATCGGCGCCCACATTCTGTCGGGCAACGTCTTCGAACCGACGGGCCTCGACGAACTGATCCCGGACTGGCGGGAGAAAGGCGCTCCGGTGAAGACGGCGTGCGCGGGCGACCGCGTTCACTACCTGACCGGCGAGACCGGGGCGGTGCCGGTGCCCGGCCCGTTCCTGCCGCGGCCGATGCACAACCGGGGCAACTACATCATCAGCCTCGGGGCCTTGTGCCAGTGGCTTGCCGCGCAGGGCGAGGCGCTCGGCGTCAACGTATTCCCGGGTTTCGCGGCATCGGAAGTGCTCTACGACGACGAAGGCCGCGTGAAGGGCGTGGCGACGAGCGACATGGGCGTCGCAAGAGACGGCACGCGCAAGGATTCGTATACGCCGGGCTACGAGCTGCTCGGCAAGTACACGATCTTCGCCGAAGGCGTGCGCGGCAACCTCTCGGAAGAGGTCATGCGCCGGTTCGACCTGCGCCGGAACGCCGATCCGCAGCACTACGGTATCGGCATCAAGGAAGTGTGGGAGATCGATCCGGGCAGGCACGAAGAGGGACTCGTCGTGCACACGACCGGCTGGCCGCTCGACAGCCGCACGGAAGGCGGCGGATTTCTTTACCACGCCGCGAACAACAAGGTGTATCTGGGGCTGATCATCGCGCTCAACTACCGCAATCCGCATTTGTCGACGTTCGACGAATTCCAGCGCTGGAAGACGCACCCGAAAATCCGCTGCTACCTCGAAGGCGGCAAGCGCGTCGCTTATGGCGCGCGCGCCGTGAACAAGGGCGGCCTGCAGTCCCTGCCGAAACTCGCGTTCCCGGGCGGCCTGCTGACCGGCTGCGGCGCCGGCTTTCTGAACGGCGTCAAGATCAAGGGCGCGCATACGGCGATCAAGACGGGCATGCTCGCGGCGGAGAGCATCCACAAGGCGGTCTCGTCGGGCGACGAGGGGCAATCCGAGCTCGGCGACTTCGAGGACAGCGTCAGGGCATCGTGGGTATACAGGGAACTCTACCGCGGCCGTAACTTCGGGCCGGCGCTGCACAAGTTCGGGTCCTTCTGGGGCGCGGCGTTCACCTTCCTGGACCAGAACGTCTTCTTCGGCAAGCTGCCGTTTACTTGGCGTAACCCCGAGCCGGACCACGAATCGCTGCTAAAGGCGTCCGAGGCGAAGCCGATCGACTATCCGAAACCGGATGGCGTCATCACATTCGACTTGCTTTCTTCGGTGTTCCTGTCGAGTACCAATCACGAGGAAGACCAGCCGTCTCACCTGAAGCTCAAGGACGCATCGATCCCGGTTGCGCACAACCTGCCCGAGTTCGACGAACCGGCACAGCGTTACTGCCCGGCGGGCGTTTACGAGGTCGTCGAGGAGGGCGGCGGGCAGGTGTTTCGCATCAACGCGACGAATTGCGTGCACTGCAAGACCTGCGATATCAAGGACCCGAAGCAGAACATCGTCTGGACCGTCCCCGAAGGTGGCGGCGGTCCCAACTACGCCAACATGTAATTCGGCGCCAATTCGGTGCCAGTCACCTTATTTCGAGTCTAAGGTGACTGGCACCTTTAGACTCGAAATAAGGTGACTGGCACCGAATTACTTGGCCTGCATGCGGATGGCGCCGTCGCAGCGGATCGTTTCGCCGTTGACGTATGCCGTCTCGTAGACGAACTGTACGGCGTCGGCGTATTCCTCCGGTTTGCCGAGGCGTTTCGGGAACGGCACCTGCGCGGCCAGCGAATCCTGCACTTCCTGCGGCATGCCCGACATCATCGGCGTCAGCATGATGCCGGGGGCGATCGTGTTGACGCGGATGCCGAAGTTCGCGAACTCGCGTGCGAGCGGCAGCATCATCGCGTGGACGCCGCCCTTGGACGCCGAGTAGGCGGCCTGGCCGATCTGGCCTTCGAAGGCGGCAATCGACGCGGTGCTGATAATGACCCCGCGTTCGCCGTCCTCGTTGGGCTCGTTGTCGTTCATGACGGCCGCGGCTTCCTTCGTCACATTGAACGTACCGACGAGATTGACCTGGATGACGCGGTTGAACGCCTCGGAAGGCCAGGGCCCTTCCCGGCCCAGGGCCCGTCCGGCCGTTGCGATGCCCGCACAGTTGACGGCCAGCGTAATGCCGCCCATCGCGTCTTTCGCCTGCCGGATCGCCGCCTGGACCGACGCTTCGCCGGAAACATCGGTGCTGACGTAGGACGAACGCTCGCCGAGCTTCGCCACGCACTCTTTGCCGAGTTCGTCGTTGACGTCGAACAGGACGACCCGGCCGCCTTCCGCGACGATGCGCCGCGCCGTTGCAAATCCGAGTCCCGATGCGCCGCCGGTGACGACGGCTCTGGCTTCTGACAATTTCACCCGATTCTCCCTCAGACGATCTCATAGGCAACGGCCGTCGCCTCGCCGCCGCCGATGCACTGTGTCGCGATGCCTCGCGCCAGGCCCCGTGCGGCCAGTGCGTGCAGCAGCGTGACCGAGATGCGGCATCCCGTCGCACCGATCGGGTGGCCGAGCGCGCAGGCGCCGCCGTTGACGTTGACCTTGTCGTGGCCGATGCCGACGTCCTTCAGCGCCGCCATCGTGACGACCGCGAATGCCTCGTTGATCTCGAACAAATCGACGTCGTCCGGCGTCCAGCCCTTTGCGTCGAGCAGCTTCTTCAGCGCGTAAACCGGCGCCGTCGTGAATCGGGCCGGTTCGTGAGCGAATGCCGAGTGACCGACGATACGCGCGATCGGCGTCACGTCGCGTTCGGCGGCCTCGGCCTCCGTCATCATGACGACCGCGGCCGCCCCGTCGGAGATCGACGACGAGGTTGCGGCCGTGACGGTGCCGTCTTTCGCGAACGCGGGCCGCAGCGCCGGAATCTTGTCGATACTGACGGTGCCGGGAGTCTCGTCGGTATCGACGACCGTGTCGCCGCGTCGCGTACCGATCGTGACGGGCGCGATTTCGCCGGCGAACGAACCGTCGGCAACGGCGCGTTGCGCGCGCGTGACGGATTCGACAGCGAAGGCGTCCATCTCCTCGCGCGTAAAGCCGTACTCGTCGGCCGTGACCTGCGCGAAGTGGCCCATCATCTCTCCCGAGAAGGGGTCCTGCAGGCCGTCGTAGAACATGTGATCCAGCGTCTGCTGATGTCCCATGCGCATGCCGGTGCGCGCTTTCGGCAACAGGTAGGGCGCGTTGCTCATCGATTCGAGTCCCCCGGCAACGACAATGCCGGCACTGCCCGCCCTGATCATGTCGTGCGCCAGGACGATCGACTCGAGGCCCGAACCGCACATCTTGTTGACCGTCACGCAGGGCACCCCTTCGGGCAGGCCGGCGCCGAGAGCCGCCTGCCGCGCCGGGGCCTGGCCGAGGCCCGCCGGCAGCACGCATCCCATGACGACGCGGTCGACGTCCGCGGCATCGATACCGCTCGCGGCGACGGCCGCTTCGATGGCCGTCGCCCCGAGCCGGAGCGCCGTTGCGCCGCTGAGCGTGCCCTGGAATGCGCCGATCGGGGTCCTTTTCGCAGCGACGACGACGACGGAATCGGAGCTCATACCCGTCTCTCCATGTGTGACATTTGTCTCATAGGGGCGGGTACTTTCCTGCAAATCGCGCCGCAGCGCAATACCACGATTCAGGCAAACGGCGGCGCGAGTTCGTCGGCGAGATCGGGCTCGCCGACGACGTCCAGGATGCGTTTGCGCGCCACCTCCGCCAGTTCCCGGCCGGACTCGCAGGCGGGGTCGCCCGGCGCGATAGCGGGCAGGATGTCGATCTGCAGCGGCCCACGCCGCGGCAGCAGCCTGCCGGCGGGCAGGACGAATCGGCTGCCGCGGATCGCGATCGGGACGACGGGCATGCCGCCGCGAGTCGCGGCGACGAACGCGCCGGGCCGGAAGCGCAGGATGCCCGGTTCCTTCTGAAACGTGCCCTCGGGAAAGAAACCCAGTGACTCACCGGCGAGCGCCGCCTTGACGATCTGCCGGGCGTCCCGCGCGCTGCCGCGTGCTTCCGTCCGTTCGACGAACTTGGAGCCGGAGCGCCTGAGCAGGAAGTGCGCGGGTGCGAAGTCCCGCATCTCGCCCTTGATGACGAAGTTGAAGCGCCACGGCAGGAAGCCTTTGAGCAACGGCCCGTCGATATAGCTGGCATGATTGGCGACGACGACGCAGTTGCCGGCGGGCAGATTGTCGGGTCCGGTTACGGTCACGGACACACGCGGCAGGACGAATGCCATTCGTGCCGCCCAGGTCACGAATCGCTGCCGCTTTTCGGCAGACGGGACGAGCAGGACGACGAGCAGTGACAGCAGAACCATGACGCCGAAGGACAACCAGGCGAACACCCCCCAGAGCGCCTGCACGCTGCGTGTGAACCAGTTCACCTTATGTCAACGCCTTCCCCATTATGTGACAGCGGTCACGCCCGGCCACGAGCTTCCCCAGCATACTCATAAACCTTGAAAAATCCGTCGCTTGGCGATGTTTGCGACTCGGTATGCTACCAGCAGGATGGCCGGGTTGGCATAGGCAAACGTCGCAAACGGACTGTGCGACGATCGGAAATGGACGCTTATGGGCAGCAGCAACAAGCAGAGTTCGCCGGAATCGAAGGTCGTACAGCGCTCCGAAGAACTCGTGGATCGATTCCTCGATGCCATCTGGATGGAGCGTGGCCTGTCCAAGAACACGCTCGGTGCGTATCGTGCCGACCTGATGACCCTCGGTCGCGGGCTTTCCGAAAGCAACAAGTCGATCGAGCAGGCCGAAAAGGCCGACTTGCTCGACTTCATCGCCAAGCGCGTCAAGTCGGGCGCCAAGCCGCGCTCCACGGCGCGGCAGTTGTCGAGCTTCCGCCGATTCTTCCGGTACGTCATGCGCGAGGGCATGCGTGACACCGACCCGACTGCGGAAATCGAGATGCCGCGTATCGGCCGTTCGCTGCCGAAGACGCTGTCCGAGGAAGAAGTGGACGCGCTGCTGAATGCCCCGAATACGGACGAGCCGCTCGGCCACCGCGATCGCGCGATGCTGGAGCTGCTGTATGCGACGGGACTGCGGGTGTCGGAACTGATCAACCTCAAGCAGTCGCAGATCAACTTCAATCAGGGCGTACTGCGCATCGTCGGCAAGGGCGACCGCGAGCGCCTGATTCCGCTGACCGACGAATCGCAGCGCTGGCTGAAGGAATTCATCAACGGGCCGCGCATGGAGATCCTGCTCGAGCGGCAGACGGACTACCTGTTCCCGACGCGGCGCGGCGACCGAATGACGCGCCAGGCGTTCTGGCACATCATCAAGCGCTACGCCGAGAAGGCCGGCGTGCGCAGGAAGATGTCGCCGCACAGCCTGCGGCATGCATTCGCGACGCACCTCCTCAATCGCGGCGCCGACCTGCGCGTCGTGCAGATGCTGCTCGGCCACAGCGACCTGTCGACGACGCAAATCTACACACACGTCGCGCGCGAGCGCCTGAAGGACCTGCACGGCGAGCACCACCCGCGGGGCTGACGCGAAATCGGCTGCAACAAAACGGGCCGATGCCCGGTCTCTTTGTTACAATCGCCGCGCTTTTGCCGAGGGATCCGACCGAATGAGCCCGTTTGTCTCCACACCCGCCCGACTTGCCGCGATCCTCGTCTCGTCTTGTTGGGCGATCGCGAACGCCGCCGACACGGATTCGCAACTCGAGCAGGTACGCACGAAAGTTTCCCACATGTTCGATGCGATCGAACCCGAGCATGTGAACACGAGCCCGATCGACGGCTGGTATACGGTACAGAAAGGCTCGATCGTCGCGTACATCTCGGCGGACGGCCGCTACCTGCTGCAGGGCGATCTCATCGATCTCGATCTGCAGGTCAACCTCAGCGAGGAGAGCCGCACGCATGCGCGCCGCGAACTCATCGCGTCGCTCGAGGACGGTCAGTCGATATTGTTCTCGCCGGCCGAGACGCGGCACACCGTCACGGTCTTTACCGACATCGACTGCAGCTACTGCCGCAAGCTCCACAGCCAGATCGATCAATACCTCGAGCGGGGTATCGCCGTGCGCTACCTGCTGTATCCGCGCAACGGGCCCGCGTCGCGCGCCTGGAGCGCCTCCGAAGACGTCTGGTGTTCGAGGGACCGAAACAACGCACTGACGATGGCGAAACTCGATCGCGACTTCCAGACGTCGAAGTGCGACGCGTCGGCCGTGTCGAGGCACTACGTGCTCGGGCAGGACGTCGGGCTGTCGGGCACGCCGGCGATCGTGCTCGAAGACGGTACGCTGATCGGCGGCTATGTCTCCCCCGCGCAGCTGAAAGCGCGACTGGACGCAGCGGCTCTCAACTAGGCTGCGAGCGGTGCGTTCGGCGCAGCTCGTGGACGTGAACGGGTCCGTCCCGGTCCTCGAAGAATTTTCGTAACGCGAACGCGACGCTCCGGAACGCAATCTCGTCCCACGGAATCTCGTTCTCGGCGAACAGGCCGGCCTCGAGCGTTTCCTCGCCGGCGCCATAGTCGCTGACGAGCTTCCCCGTATAGAAAAGGTGTACCTGGCCCGCGTCGATGACGTCGACCAGCGCGAACAGGCGCCCGAGTTCGACCGTGGCGAGCGATTCCTCGAGCGTCTCGCGGGCGGCCCCGCCCGCCACGGTCTCGCCGAGCTCCATGAAGCCGGCGGGCAAGGTCCACTTGCCGTAACGGGGCTCGATCGCGCGCTTGCACAGGAGCACGCGGCCGTTACGCTCCGGGATGCAACCGACGACGACGAGCGGGTTGCGATAGTGAACGCGACCGCAGCTGTCGCAGACGGCGCGCTCGCGGTTGTCGTGCAGCGGCACGCGGTAGGTCACGGTGCGGCCGCAGCTGGAGCAGTATTTCATCGAGGGTCTGTTAACGCTGGTTGCCTGTGTGGTGCCGGGAGAGGGAATCGAACCCTCACTTCCTCTCGGAAACCGGATTTTGAATCCGGCGCGTCTACCAGTTCCGCCACCCCGGCCGT
>JAKSCZ010000256.1 GCA_022360335.1 Pseudomonadota bacterium | reverse complement strand
TGGCTGAGACCGTTTCGCTGACGCCGGAGCCCCTGACGCACGAGCGGTTTGCGCCCTATGGCGACGTCGTCGAAGCATCGCGGGTATCGGCGACCGCCATGAACGAGGCGCGCTTCGAGCGTTTCGACGATCTCTGCGATATCGATCTCGACGGCGGTGACGTGGCCGTCGGTATCGTGCGCTGCCGCGCAGCGACGTGCTTGCCGTTGCGCGTCGACGTGATCGAGCGGCACCCGCTCGGAAGCCAGGCCTTCGTGCCGCTGCAGGCCTGCCGTATGGTCGTGGTCGTTGCGCCGCCCGGCGAGGGCGTCACGGCCGGGGACCTGCGTGCCTTCGTAACGAACGGCCGCCAGGGCATCAACTATCGCCGCGGCACCTGGCACATGCCGCTGATCGCGTTCCGGGCCGGACACGAGTTTCTCGTCGTCGACCGCGGCGGCGACGAGGCGAACTGCGAGCGGCACACGCTCGACGACGCCGTGATCGTCGAGACCATCTAATGGAGGCGCTGCGCGCATCGATCCTGCACTGCCTGTCGGATCCCGGCGAGGACTCCGACCCGTCGGCCCGGGAGTACTTCGACGACGGCCTGTTGATCGTCGACAGGGGCCTCGTCGTCGACGTCGGCGACGCCGGGACCCTGCTTGCGAAACTGCCCGCCGGCACGTCCGTCACCGACTACAGCGGCAAACTCATCGTACCGGGGATGATCGACTGCCACGTGCATTATCCGCAGCTCGACATCATCGGCTCCTTCGGCGCGCAGCTGCTCGACTGGCTGAACCGCTACGCGTATCCCGCCGAGGCTCAGTTCGCGGATCCGGGCCACGCGCGCGAAGTGGCCGGCGAGTTCGTCGATCAGCTGCTGCAGAACGGCACGACGACGGCGCTCGTTTTCGGCACGGTCCACGCGCACTCGGCCGACGCGATCTTCGAGGCCGCCGAAGCCCGGGGCATGCGCCTGATCGCGGGCAAAGTGCTGATGGACGGCAATTGCCCGGAAGAACTGCGGGACGATCCCGAGACCGGCTACGCCGAGAGCAGGGCGCTGATCGAGAAGTGGCACGGCAAGGGACGCCTCGGCTATGCGATCACACCGCGCTTTGCGCTGACGTCATCCGAAGAACAGCTCGCCGCGGCGGGCCGGCTGGCGGCCGAATTCCCGGAGGTCTGGATTCACACCCATCTCGCCGAGAACGCGGAAGAAGTGGAGCGGATTGCGCAGCGCTTCCCCGAGAGCCGCAGCTACCTCGACGTCTACGACCGATTCGGCCTGCTGCGCGAGCGCTCGGTCTTCGCGCACTGCCTGCACATGGACGAGACGGACCGCGCGACGATGTCGGAGAAAGGCGGTGCGGCGGCCTTTTGTCCGACCTCGAACCTGTTTCTCGGCAGCGGGCTGTTCCGGCTCCCGGCGATGCGCGCAGCCGGCGTTCGATGCGGCCTGGGAACGGACGTCGGCGGCGGCACGAGCCTGTCGCTGCTGCGCACGGCCAGCGCGGCCTACGAGGTGCTGCACTTGCAGGAGCACGCGTTGCCGGCGATGCGCGCCCTGTTTCTGGCGACGCTGGGCGCGGCGGAGGCGCTGTACCTCGAAGACAGGGTCGGCAACTTCACCAAAGGCAGGGAAGCCGACTTCGCGGTCCTCGATTTCGATGGCTCGCGCACGACGGCGCGGCGTACCGCGGCCGCAGGCACGATCGAAGAGAAGTTGTTTGCCCTGATGACGCTGGGCGACGATCGCAACGTCGCGGCGACGTACGTCGCCGGCCGACTGGTCTGATCCCCGGCCGATACTCGACTGCCCGGCGAGCTTCCCTGTGATCGCGGCATGATCCACTCGATGATCTTCACGATGGTATTGTCGCTGGGCCTCGGCGTCGGGAGCATCGCCGTGGCGTGGCATCAATCGGCCCGGTACGGCCTGCCGTTCCTCAGGTACCTGATCGTCTTTCTCGTCGCCCTCAATGCCGTGACGGTGATCGGCATATTCAAGAACTACTATGGCGAGAACCTCGGCGCCGTCTTCACGCCGCAGACCGGCTGGATCGTCGATACGGCGTATCGGTTCCTTGCCAACATCGCGCTGTTCTTCATCGGCGGCAGCCTGGTTCTCTTGCTGCGCGCGCTCGTCGACGAGGTCCCGTCGCGGGTCTACGCAAGGGCGCTCATTCTGGTTTGGGCGGCAGGGTTCTTCGCGTTCGTGTTCGGCATCCGGACGACGCCGTCATGGAGTCCTTTGCCGCTCACCGTGATCGCGAACGTCGCGCTCGATCAGCTGGTTCAACTCGTCGTCCTGTGCGAATGCGCGAGGGCATTGATCGGGACTGCGCATATCTCACAGCTTGCGCGGCGCAAATGGACGCGGTTGCTGCTGTACGTCTTCGGCGTCGTTTGGCTGTCGATGATGTCCGTCTCGTACCTGATGTTCGCAGGCGAAACCGGAAGTCGCCTGTTCAACCTGCTTTCGTCCGTGTTCTATGTGACTTTCAACGCGCTGCCGCTGGCTTTTCTGGGCTCGTTCCTGCGCCGGGCCCACGGCCCCGCACCTGCCGTTACACACGACGTCCGCGAAGCACTCGAAGAACTGTGCAGCAGGTTCGACATCTCGAAACGGGAACGGGACGTCGTTCGCCTGCTCTGCAAGGGCTACGCCAACAAGAAGATCGCCGAGGAGTTGCACATCTCCTTGTCGACGGTGAAAGACCACAACCACAACATTTTCCGCAAACTCGGCGTTTCGAGCCGGACCGAACTCCTTGCACTACTCGTCGAGCAGTAACTCCAGCGCGAACTCGAGCTGGCGATCCCGGCCGTCGAGGAGGCTTGCGCGATCCCACGGCACCTGTTCGTCGGGAACGATCCCCTTGCCTTCCGGGACGTAGCCGTTCACGAAACTCGTTTCGGCGACGGGAAATATGAGCGTGGCGCCGATGTCGAGGCGCAGGGTATCCGCCACGAGCACGAGTCCGGCCGTTCGATTGCCGACGACGCGCGCCCGCCCCAGCGCCTGCATGGCGCCGGAAAGTTCCTCTGCCGATGAGGCACTGAGTTCGTCCACGAGGAACACGACGCTTCCGTCATAGGCGTCGGCATGAGGGTCGAGGACCACCTCGTCCGTTCCGCGCCGCCCTCGATACCGCCAGACGACGGTTCGTTTGCGGATGAGCCGCTCTGCGAGCGTCCGTCGTACGTTGAAGTCTCCGCCGACGTTGCCGCGCAGATCGAAGATCAGCGCGGGGAGGTCGTCGAAGCGCTCGATGGCATCGACGATCCGGTCGAGCAGCGCCGGGTGAAAGGAGTTGAAGCGAACGTACCCGACCTTCTCCTCGAATACCCGGCTCTCGAAATCTGCGTACACGGGCGGGATGCCCTCCAGCAAGGTAATCGCGGACCCTCGTTCGAAGGCAAGGAGACTCGCCTCGCGCTCCGAGTCGTCCGGGCCGAGATAAATGATCCTGACGCTGCTGCCGGGGTCCGCATACAGCTCGCGCGCGGCACGTTCGGTCACCGCCATCGGTTCGGGGACGGCGGAGACGGGGGGCTTGCGCACTTCGGCAAGAAAATCGTCGACGGACAGTCCGTTCAGTTCCCTGAGGATCGCGCCCGGCCGAAGCTCCGGTTCCCGCTCGCCGAGGCGGACGTCGCGATCGACCACGACGAACTGCCCTTCGATCAGCCGTATGTCGAGTCCGACTTCGCCGTTCGCGAAAGCCGACGGCGCGCCGATCCACTCCGGACGATCGTCCGGAATGACCGCGATGTGGGAAACACCCAGTTCGAAGAGCATGCCGTTCAACTCGGCGTAGAACGCCTCGTCAGAGGGCGCCTCGAGAGCCCGGGGCCGGTAGGCTGCGGCCAGTGCCCGCCAGTCTCTGCCCCGGAATCCCTCGTCGTAGAAGTTCTCGTCGAGGTGTTGCCAGACCCGGTCGAAAGCCTGTTCGCGCTTCGCCCGGTCGTCGCCGGCAACGCTGCACGCGCACAGCAGCAGTAGCACAGTAGCCCGAAGGGCCGTAGTCGCGATTCCGATCATGCCGTCAGGCTAGGCGAACGGCTTGTCCGAATGCTACCGGCCAAAGGTCGGGAAATGCAGAACCCGACCAAAGTCGGGGTACGCGGGGCGCGCGCCGAACGCCCTGCAATCGCTACGATCGCCGCGGGCGGGTCCCGCGGCCGCCTGCCGTCAGGACCCCGCCACGGCCTGCGCTTGCGGGGTCGGGGCGTTGTGCGCTTCGCCGAACTCGATCGGCGAGACGAAGCCGTCCGGTTTGACGGTGAGAACGGAACAGTCGACGTCCCCCAGCACGGACTCGGCCGTGCCGCCGATGAGGAAACCGGGGATGCCCGCTCGTGCGACGCTTCCCATGACCAGCAGTTCTATGTCGTGAGACTCGACGAAACCGGGGATTACCTGGCGGGCCGAACCCTTGACGACATGCCATTGCGGAACGGTTGCAAAGGGCAATTCGCGCTCGAACCAGCGAGCCAGCAAGGATTGCGCGTTTCGGGCCCGG
>JAKSCZ010000259.1 GCA_022360335.1 Pseudomonadota bacterium | reverse complement strand
CTCGAGCTCGGGCTGTCGCCGCACGCGCTGCGCGCGGAGATCGGCAAGACCGTCATCCACGAGATCGCGCATTATTTCGGCTTCGACGACGATCATCTCGACGAGATCGGGTGGGGCTGACGCAGCGTGACCGGCCTGTCGCCCGATGGCCTGCCCGGCCTGGCTGAACGGGTTCCTCCGAAAATTGTCAGAACGACCTGACGACTCTATAGTCGGCACCCGCGGATATTTCGGGAGAACCGGCATACCGATATCGTGCGTGTTCCTTTCGATCGAAGCAAGGAGTTGGAAAGAGGATGGGATTCAGGAAGGTACTGGTGGCCGTGTCGGCCGCGGCCATCGCGACGCTCGCCGTCGCCGACGACGATCCGAGGCACGTGCGTCACGAGCTGATGGAGGACGTCGGCGATGCCGCCCGGGTCCTCGGCGGGATGCTCAAGGGCGAGCGGCCCTACGACGCCGAAGCCGCGATGGCCTCGCTCAAGACCTGGGAGGACGTGTCGATGCGCTTCGGCGACCTGTTCCCCGAAGGCAGCGAATCGGGCGAAGGGACCGAAGCGGCGCCCGCGATCTGGGAAGACCGCGGAGGATTCAACGCGGCGCTGGGCGACTGGCAGGATGCGATTGCAGCGGCCGTCGCGGCGGACGCGGCAACGCTCGATGAGGCCAAACCGCTGCTCGGCGCGGCGTTCCAGACCTGCAAAGGCTGTCACGACACCTACCGCATCGCGGACGAATAGGCCGGCCGATGCGTCGAACGCTCGTCGCCCTGGCCGTCCTGCTTGCGCCGACCGTCCCGGCGGCGCCTGCCCGCGCCCCGCTGCCCGACCACGTTCCCGATCCCGCGGCCGGGGAACTCGCGTTCTGGCTGGGCGGCTGCGCCTCGTGCCACGCCACGCCGGTCGACGGCAAGCGCGCGCGGGGCGAGGACAAGCTGTTGCTCGGCGGCGGCATGGACCTGCCGTCGCCGTACGGGACGTTCGTCGTGCCCAACATCTCGCCCCACGAGGACGGCATCGGCGGCTGGTCGATGCCCGAGTTCGTCGACGCGATGCAGCGCGGTGTCGCGCCCGACGGCCGCCACTACTATCCGTCGTTTCCGTACGCGTCCTACGTCAAGGCGGACGTCAAGGACATCATGGACCTGAAGGCCTACCTGGATACGCTGCCCGCGGTGCCGGGCCGCAGCGCGGATCATTCGCTGCGCTTCCCCTGGTCCGTGCGTCGCGGCATCGGCATGTGGAAGCGCCGCAATCTCGATGCATCGCCGGTCATCGAGTTCGACGGGCAAGACCCGCTCCTCGAGCGCGGCCGCGCGCTCGTCGAGGGGCTCGGCCACTGCGGGGAATGTCACACGCCGCGCAGGCGATTCGGCGGCCTGGAGACCGACCGGTGGCTCGCCTGGGCACCCAACCCCGAGGGCGAGGGCCGCATCCCCAACATCACGCCCGCGGGGAAGAACGTCAGGGACTGGTCGGCGGCGGATATCGCCTATTACCTCGGGAGCGGCTTCACGCCGGACTTCGACACCGTCGGCGGCAGCATGGTGGCCGTGCAGGAGAACCTGGCCAGACTTCCCGCCGACGACCTGCAAGCGATTGCGGCCTACCTGAAGGCCGTACCGGCGGTTGAATAGGGGACGCGGCGTCCGTCACGCGGCGACTTACGGTCCCGGTGCTGCGGCGTCATCGGGCGCAGAAGAATCCGTATAAGCCTCGATTGCGGGACACCGCCCGGCGCGTAAGGTCGGAGAAAGGCATTCCGCCCGCAGCGGCGGGCAAGGAGAGACCCATGTCAGTTGCCAGCGTACTTGTCGTTTGCGCGCTCGTCGCCACGGTCGTCGTGCTCGGACTCGGACTTCGCTCCATGGCCAGAGGCGGCCGGTACGACCGGGAACACGCCGAGAAATACATGTGGGAACGCGTCGCGCTGCAGGCGCTCGTCGTCGTGCTCCTGGTGGCCGCCGCGGTGCTGATGAACGCCTGATGCGCGGGCCGGGCGCAGGTACAGCCCGCGCCTCGAAAGATACGGGATTTCAGCCGCTTTCGCGCCGTCGCCGACTGTCTATACGTATCAGCGTTAATACTGATTGCACCCCCCCGGTCCCTGTGTGATAACCGCCGAATCAGCGGAAAAAGGTACAGGTTTTCCGCTCCCTTCGACCGGGAGTCGGGCATGTCGGGCACACGGACCTCGGGTGACACCAAATACCTGTTCAAGAGAGACAAAACATGGTGGGTCAAGCTCGCCGTGCCGCGCAAGTTGCGCGACGAACTCGGCTACGACCTGCGCAGATCCCTGCACACACACGACCTCGATGAAGCCCGTGAAACGCGCTGGGCTGCGATCGAGGAATTTCGCGAGCAAATAGAGATGGCCAGAGCCCGGAATTCCGAGGCGTCCTCGACAGGACGGCAAATCGTCGGCGAGCACATCGTCGAGATCGTCAGCGACTCGGGCGAGGGCGCGCAGAAGTGCGGCCAGATCCTCGGACTGGTCAGCGGCAAGATGGGCAACGGCGTGTGGACGGTCGAGATCATCCCGGCCGAAATCCAGCCGCCGGCGCGGGAACGCCAGGGTGCGAGCGGCATCCGCGTGCGCATGGGCTCGAAGTACGTCACGAACATGGGCAACCAGGCCGACATCGTCGTGGCTTTCAACGAGCAGGTCCTGTATTCGCGGATCTCGAACGGCGCCTACAAGAAAGGCACCGTGGTCCTGCTCGAGAACATGTGGGCGGAAGACCCCGACGAGACGATCCGCCGGCAGTATGCCGATGCGCTGCAGGATTTCTACGCGCAGGGCCTGATCGTGCACGAACTGCCCATCCAGCAGGAATGCCTCAGGCTCGTCGAGGATCCGCGCAGGGGCAAGAACATGTTCGTGCTCGGCATGCTGTGCCGGATCTACCATCGCGACGTCGACAAGGCCAGGGACGAAATCGCGAAGACGTTCCGCAAGAAGAGCGACGAGGTCATCCGGATCAACCACGAACTGTTCGACGCGGGCTATGCGTTCGCTCGCGACGAACTCGACTACGAATACGAGATCCCGTCGGCCGACGACGAACGCCTGGCGTCGGCCATCGTCGTCAACGGCAACCAGGCGGTGGGCCTCGGCGTCATGGCCGCCGGCATCGAACTCGTCGCGATGTACCCGATCACGCCGGCGACGTCCGCCTCGCACTATCTCGCGGACGACTTCCCGCTGACGGGCGGCTTCGTGCACCAGGCGGAAGACGAAATTGCCGCGATCGGCTTCGCGATCGGGGCGTCGTACGCCGGTCAGACGGCCTGCACGATAACCTCCGGCCCGGGCATGGCGCTGAAGACCGAGATGATCGGGCTCGCGGTCATGGCCGAGATCCCGCTGGTCATCGTCGACGTGCAGCGCGGCGGTCCGTCGACGGGGCTGCCCACCAAGATAGAGCAGGGGGACCTGCTGTCGAGCGTCTTCGGCATGCCCGGCGACTCGCCTATGGTCGTCATCGCGGCGGCCACGATCGACGAGTGCTTCCACTTCGTCAGTCTCGCCCGCAAGATCGCGGAGTCGTTCCGCACGCCGGTCATCCTGCTGACCGACGCCAATCTCGCGACGGGCGTCCAGCCCATCGCGCGTCCCGACGTTACGGAGGACTGGTTCCCGCCGCCGATCGACCAGTCGGCCTGGGACGAGAACGTCCCGCCGTACGACTGGGACGAGGAGACGGGGCTGTCCGAGCGGCCGATTCCCGGCATGCCGGGCGGCGAGTACATCCTCACGGGTCTCGCCCACAACCGCTTCAGCAGGATCGCCTACGACTCCGAATCCAACCAGGAGGGCGCCATCATGCGCAGCCGCAAGCTGGCCGCGCTCGCGGCGACGCTGAAGCCGCCCGAGGTTTACGGCGACCCGACGGGCGACCTGCTGCTGGTGAGCTGGGGCTCGACTTGCGGCGCGATCGAGGAGGCCGTCGACCTCGCGCGCGCCGACGGCAAGCGCGTGTCGTCGCTGCACCTGAGGTTCCTGTCGCCGCTGGAGCCCGGGCTCGAGGCGATCTTCCGCGGCTTCGGGCAGATCACGACCATCGAGCTCAACTACAGCGACGAGCCGGACATGCCCCTGATCAATCGCGAGACGCGGCGCTACGCGCAACTCGCGCAGGTGCTGCGCGCCCACACGCTGATGGACGTCGAATGCTGGTCCGTCGTCCCGGGGCACCCGCTGTCGCCCCGCCGTATCGGCAAGGTCATCGATGCGCATCTCGCGAAACCAGGGTCCGCCGGCACGAAAGGAGTCCACTGATGTTCGGTCTGAAGGGCGACTGGTCTCTCGAGGTCAAGGACCGCTACTTCACGCTCGACGACTATTGCGGCGCCGAGCCGCGCTGGTGCACGGGTTGCGGCGACCACGGCATCCTCGCGGCTGTGCATCGCGTCTGCCGCGACGCCCAGCTCAAACCGGAGAAGACCGTCGCGGTCTCCGGCATCGGCTGCTCGAGCCGCCTGCCGCACTACATGAAGACTTACGGTTTCCACGGCCTGCACGGGCGTGCGCTGCCGGTCGCCTGCGGCATCAAGTCGCGCCGCCCCGACCTCGACGTCTGGGTCGCCACCGGCGACGGCGACTGTTTCTCGATCGGCGCCGCGCACTGGATTCACGCCATGCGGTATAACGTGGACCTGACGATGCTCGTGTTCGACAACGGCATCTACGGCCTGACCAAGAAACAGACCTCGCCGACGACGCCGGTCGACGTGCCGACGAATACCCATCCGTCCGGTACGCTGCTGCCGCCGCTCAACCCGCTGACCGTGACCCTCGGCATCACGAACGTGTCGTTCGTCGCCCAGATCGTCGACTGGAACGCCAAGCTCAGGCACCAGGTCATCGAGATGGCGCATCGGCACAAGGGCACGGGCTTCGTGCGCATCATCCAGCGCTGTCCCGTGTACGTCGAATCGATCGGCAGAACGCTGCAGGAAGAGCCCGCACGCATGCAGCTGCTCACGCACGGGTACGGCGTCGAGGCCGACGATTCGGTGAAGCGCCAGTTCCCCAACCACGCCGAACACGATCCGACGGACCTTGCCGGGGCGCTCGGGATCGCCGCGGACGACTCGGTCCTGCCGCTCGGCATCCTGTACCGGAACCCGGACGCGCCGCGCTACGACGACATCTCGTCGGCGGGTCTCGAGATGAGCGTGCAGGAGAAGCTGGCCGGCCTGAACCGGGCGTTCGATCATTTCGCGATCTGATGCGGAGCGACGATGAGCCCGGTAACGGAAAGCCGATCCACCGAGCGGGCCGACCCGCTCCGGCAGCTGCGCCGCTTCCACTACGGCGAGCCCGCCGCCGCCGAACACACGCAGATGCCGCCTGCGGACGTCCTGCCGGCCTTGCTGGCCCCCTATCGCGACGCCGCGGCGGTCCGCTACGACTACCCGCTGTATCTCTCCCCGGTCGACGCCCCGCCGGACGCGGTCCTCGCGACGCCGCTGGGCGAGCACCTTCACGCGTCGCTCGACGCGTTCGCACCGGGCGACGCCGCGCGCATTCTCAGGGACAACCTGCCCT
>JAKSCZ010000184.1 GCA_022360335.1 Pseudomonadota bacterium | reverse complement strand
CTTCAACGGCATCGTGTTCGGCGGCGCGAACGAGCCGCAATGGACCACCGTCGACGGCCTGCACAGGCGCCGCTTCCTGAACCCCCTGATTCAGAACGAAGCCCGGACGCGGGCGCTGCGGCAGGCCGCCCCCGGCGTGCCCGTCGACAACCTCGTCATCTTCACGGGCTCCGTCGAGTTCACGTCCGAACTGCCGCACAACGTCATCCACGTCGACCACCTGGAAAGCTACGTCGCGAAACACGTCTTCGGCCCGAGCAAGATAGAGGATTGGGACGCCGTGTGGCTCACCGTCAAGTCCGCCGTCCTGCGCGGCGATGCGGCCCGCAAGGACTTCGAAGCCCAGATCAGCTTGGGCTGAGCCGCCCGCCCGGCACCGCCGATGCTTTATACTCGGGCGCCATCGAGGACCCGGGGCATTGCATATGGAAGGCGTACTGATCGGCTCACCCATCGGCGTGCTTGCCGTGCTCTGCGCGGTCGCCGCGTTCTTTTTCCTGCTGGCGCAGAGCACGGACTCGAAGCTGTTCCAGTACCTGCCGCCTCTGCTGTTCATCTACGCGACGCCGGTTCTCCTCAGTAACGTGAAGATCGCCGGGCAGACGGTCATTCCGAGCTCGTCGATCATCTACTCCGGGCTCAGCCGGTACGCGCTGCCCGTGTTCATCGTACTCATGCTGATCAGGGTCGACGTGCCGGCCGTCGTCAGGGTCATGGGCAAAGGCGTGCTCGTCATGCTCATGGGCACGGCCGGCGTCATGGTCGGCGGGGCGCTCGCCTACCTCGTCGTGCACCGGTGGCTGCCCGAAGATGCGTGGAGGGGATTCGGCGCGCTGGCGGGAAGCTGGATCGGCGGCACGGCGAACATGCTCGCGACGTCCGAGATGCTCGACACGCCGAAAGCGCAGCTCGGCCTGGCCATCGTCGCGGACAACGTCGTCTACATCGTCTGGCTGCCGCTGCTCCTGATGTCGCGCGATTTCGCAGACAGGTTCAACGCATGGGCGCGCGTCCCTGCCGAACGCCTTGCCGCCATGGATGCCGCAGCGGAAATTCACGTCGAAGACGATCGTGCACCGACGATGGCTCAATACCTGTATCTTGCCGCCGTCGTCATCGGCGTAACGGCGATCGGGCATGCGCTTGCGCCGCCGATCGCGGCCTGGATCGCCGACGCATCGACAACGGCCGCCGGCATCTTCTCCGAGACCACGACGCGAATTCTGCTCGTCACGACGATCGCGCTGCTGCTGTCCGCCACGCGAATCTCCGAACTGCCCAACTCGACGGCGCTCGGGACGGCGCTGGTCTACCTCTTCGTCGCGGGCATGGGCGCACGCGCCGAACTCAGCGGCCTCGGCGATGCACCCGTATTCGTGCTCGGCGCATTCATCTGGATCTTCGTCCACGGCCTGTTCATGCTCGCCGGCGCCTGGATGTTCCGCGTCGACGTTCACAGCGTGGCCATCGCATCGGCTGCGAATATCGGCGCCGCGGCGTCCGCGCCGATCGTCGCGGCACACCATCGTCCGAACCTGGTGCCGGCGTCGATCCTGCTGGCCTTGCTGGGCTATGCGCTGGGTAATTACCTGGCGCCGGCGACCGGCTATCTCGCAAAGTGGATAGTCGGCCAGTAGGCGATGCGGTACAAACGGACGAAACGCGCAGCCGCGGCCGTGGCCGTCCTCGCGGTCGTCGCCGGGAGCGTACTCGTCGCGTTGTGGCGGGATCGCGCGAATCTCGACAACAGCGATTGGCCGCCGGCCCCCGAAGCCGCCGGCGGCGCTCTGGGCGTGACGTGGCTCGGCGTGACGACGGTACTGTTCGATGACGGAGAGACGCAGGTCCT
>JAKSCZ010000142.1 GCA_022360335.1 Pseudomonadota bacterium | reverse complement strand
TCGCACGCCGGCTTTCGTGCAAACGCACGAATCGCAACAATCTTTTTGCCGCCTGCGGCATCTCAATGACAGGAGACGTTCGACAGGCGATACAAGGGAGGACGATGAACGGCGAATTGAAACAGGTGGCGGATCTGGCACTGTTCGCGAGGATCGTGCAAACGGGCGGCATATCGCGCTGCGCCGAATACCTCGGCATGGAGCGGACGACGGTCAGCCGGCGTCTCGGGTCGCTCGAACGCGCGCTCGGCGTCAAGCTGCTCGACAGGACGCCCAGGAGCATCGCGGTAACCGATGCCGGGCGCCGCTGCCTCGCGCAGTGCGAACTGCTGCTCGAATCGGCGCAGAACGCCCGGTCGCTCGCGACCCTCGGTGCGTTGAGCGCCGACGATGCGGCGATCGTCGTCGGCGCCCCGCCCGACCTCATCGACCGCTACATCGATCCCCACCTGAGCGCGTTCGAGGCCGGCAATCCGGGCGTCAGGATCGAGCGTCACCCGGTAACGACGTGGGACGAGCAGGCGGTCGAATCGGTCGACGTCGGTATCGCGCTCGCGCCGGCGACCGTCTCCGGCGGGCGGACCAGCGATGCGGGCCGGCTGCGGCAGTCCGTCTTCTCGAGCGGCGGCTACGCGGCCCGCCATCGGCCCCTGCGCTCGCTCGCCGACCTGGCCCGGCACCACGCCATCGTCGAGGCCGGGGAAACGCCGCGGGAGACCTGGCGATTCGAACGCGACGGCGAGGAAGTGCACGTGGCGCTCGGGTCGACGCACGTCGTGTCGGGCCTGCTCGAAGCCCGCGAGGCGGTGCTGGCCGGACTCGGCATCGCGCGCCTGCCGCGGTACCTGTGCGAGCCGTACCTGTACTCGGGTCGTCTGGTCGATCTGGCGCCGGACTTCGAGTCGGCTGCCCGCGAAGTCCTGGTCGTCGATCCGCAGCAGCGGCAACGCAAGCGCGGCCTGGACGCACTGCGCGTCTGCCTGGAGGCGGTCTTCCGCCACCAGGTCGACTGACGGGCACTTTCTGCGGGTAGTGCGCGGTTTCGCGCTTTGCGCGTGCGGCCTGCGTTCGTTACCTGTTAGTGGGTGACGACGGACCCGAGCGAAAACCTGTTCCGGCGAAACGCCATCCGCGCACTCGATTCGAGACGTGCCGGCCGGCCGGTCGCGTTCGTGCCCCGGCCGTGGCTCTGGCTGGCCGCGCTCGGCATCTGCTTCGTCTGCGTCGCCTGCGCGTTCGCCTGGCGCACGCAGTACGCGCGCAAGGAATCGGTTCGCGGCTGGCTCGTCTCGGAACGGGGCGTGGCACGGATCACGCACCCGGCGTCGGCGCGTGTGCTCGACGTGTTTCTCCGGGCGGGGGAGGAGGTCCGGGAAGGCGACGTCATCGCCCGGGTGTCCGCCGAACAGACGCTGGAAGACGGCAGCCTGCCGCTGCAGGCGATCGTCGGGCTGCTGCATGACGAACTCGCCGGGATCGACCGGCGCGAGCGTCTTGCACGGCAGCGATTCGACCAGGACGCGAACAGGCTGTCGCTGCAGCTAAGGGACCTCGATGAGGAAATGGCGGCGCTTGCCGCCCGGGAACGGGAGCAGCGCGCCAGGGTCGAGCGCAGGCGCGGCATGCTGGAGCGTCTTGCGCTCGCGAAGGATCGCGGTGCGATCGCCGGGATGGAGTTGCTGCGCCACGAGGACGAGCTGGCTTCCATGCAACAGTCGCTCTCGCGTTTCCTGCAGGAGAAGAGCAGGCTGGCCCGCGAACGGCGCGGCCTCGCCGGCAACCGGGA
>JAKSCZ010000524.1 GCA_022360335.1 Pseudomonadota bacterium | reverse complement strand
GGCGATCGCCGCCGACTGTGTCTTCCATTCCGTGAGGCGAGCCGTCGTCATGGCGGCATCTTAGGGCCTGTCAACACTATGCGATCGCATAGTGTTGACAGGCCCTGACCTACGGTCAAGTCCTTCCATGGTGTAAAGTTGCGTCGCCCCTTGAACAGGAACGGAGGCTGAAAAATGTTGCACGACGGACGGGCGATCCGGGTTGCCGTGGTGGGCGGTTCGAGGATCCCTTTTTGCCGGTCGCATTCCGCATACCGGCACTGCTCGAACAAGGACCTGATGACGGCTGCGCTCGACGGCCTCGTCACGAAGCTCGATCTCGGGGGTCAGACGCTCGGCGACGTCGCACTGGGCGCCGTCATCAAACACTCGCGCGACTGGAACCTCGCCCGCGAAAGCGTCATCGAATCCGGCCTGTCCGTCAAGACGCCGGCGTTCGACCTGCAGCGTGCCTGCGGCACGAGCATCGAGGCCGCAATACAGATCGCGAACAAGATCGCACTCGGCCAGATCGAATCCGGGATTGCGGGCGGTACCGACACGGTCAGCGATGCCCCGATCGTCTATCCCGATTCGTACCGGCGCATGTTGCTCGACATGCACGCCGCGCGTTCGTTCGCCGGCCGTCTCAAGCCGATCCTGCGCTTCAGGCCGGGCTTTTTGAAGCCGGAGTTCCCGGGCGTCACCGAACCGCGCACGGGCCTGTCGATGGGCGAGAGCATGGAAATTACGGCCAGGGACTGGGACGTGCGGCGCGAACGCCAGGACGAGCTCGCGCTCGCCAGCCACGTGAAAGCCGCCGCCGCATACGACGAAGGTTTTTACGAAGACCTCGTCGCACCGTTCGAAGGCGTCGAAGAGGACAACAACATTCGCCGCGACACGACGCTGGAGAAACTCGCCGGCTTGAAACCCGTCTTCGACCGCAGCGAACACGGCACGATGACGGCGGGCAACAGCACACCGCTGACCGACGGCGCCGCGGCCGTCCTGCTCGCCTCGGAGGACTGGGCCCGCAAAAAAAACCTGCCGGTCCTCGCCTACCTGAGCTTCGTAAAAGTCGCGGCCGTCGACTTCATCGACGACGAAGGACTGCTCATGGCGCCGGCCTATGCCGTATCCGACATGCTCAGGCAGGCGAAGCTCAGGCTCCAGGACTTCGATTTCTACGAGATCCACGAAGCGTTCGCGGCGCAGACGATTGCGACGCTCGAGGCCTGGCAATCGGAGGAATTCTGCCGCGATCGCCTGGGGCGCGACGAGCCGATGGGCTCGATCGACCTCTCGAAGCTGAACGTCAAGGGCGGCAGCATCGCGATCGGCCATCCGTTCGCCGCGACCGGCGCGCGCATCATCGGGGCGCTCGCGAAAATGCTGGGCGAGAAGGGCTCAGGACGCGGGCTCGTCTCGATCTGCACGGCCGGGGGCATGGGCGTCTCGGCGATCATGGAAGCCGCGTAGCGCCTGTTCGAAACGCTGCCGCGCCTGCGCGGTCATGCCGCCGCGTTTTTCTTCGTCGATGACGAAGGTCTCGATGTTGCCGAGGATCTCGTCGATGTTCGCCTGTGGGAACCGCAGCGTGTGCCCGACGTCGTCGGGGGCGTTGCGAAGGGCGCCGAACAGGTCGATCCAGTGCTCGCTGTTCTTGCCGACGGACAGGACTTCGTAGAAAAGCGAGCCCGGCTTGCCGTCCTTGCCGAAGAGGAGACTCAGCAAGCCCGCGAGCAGCGAAACCGGTACCAGCGCGAAGTCGCGCAAGCCGTCGACGATGAGCTTGAACTGGAAGACCACGACGTCCCGAATCAGTGTCTTGTTGTCCATGTCTGCGATAAACCTCAATCAGGACAAGCGATTATACGCAACGCACTGGTACGGGGCGGGTCTTTGAAGTAGTGTTGGCCCGGTCGCAGCGGCTCACAGGGAAAATGCCGACATACCAGTCAACGCCCGAGTTCGAACACGGCTCGACTGACTCGACGGGAGTCCTCCTCGTCAACCTGGGAACGCCGGATGCCCCCACGAGCGCAGCCGTCCGGCGTTTCCTCGGGCAGTTCCTCGCCGATCCCCGCGTGGTCGAATACCCGCGGCTCGTCTGGTGGCCGATCCTCAACGGCATCGTCCTGCGAATCCGGCCGTCACGGTCGGCGAAGGCCTACCGCAAGATCTGGACCGATGCCGGCTCACCGCTGATGGTGCACTCGCGCGAACTCGCCGAGCGCGTGCGCCGGCGGCTCGAGGACGGGGCGCCGGCCCGCTTCGCGGTCGAGCTCGCGATGACGTACGGCAGCCCGTCGATCCCGGATGCCATCGACCGGCTGCGGGAAGCGGGGGCGCGGCGTCTTCTCGTATTGCCGCTGTACCCGCAATACTCCGGAACCACGACGGCATCGGTGTTCGATGCGGTGAGCGGCAAACTGCAGCGCGTGCGCTGGGTGCCCGAAACACGATTCATCAACCAGTACCACGACGAGCCGGGGTATATCGGCGCGCTTGCGGCGAGCATCCGGGAACACCGCGGCCGGAGCGGCGGCGGCTCACACCTGTTGCTGTCGTTCCACGGCGTACCGCAGTACACGCTCGACAAAGGCGATCCGTACTATTGCCAGTGCCGCAAGACGGCTCGCCTGCTCGCCGAAGCGCTCGGGCTCGGCGACGACGACTGGACGATGTCGTTCCAGTCGCGCGTCGGGCGCGAACAATGGCTGCAGCCGTACACGGACGAAACGGTCAGGGAGCTTGCCCGGCGGGGCGTGAAACGCCTCGACGTCGCGTGCCCCGGTTTCTCGACCGATTGCCTCGAGACGCTCGAAGAGATCGCGATGCAGAACGCCGGGTTCTTCACCGAGGCCGGCGGCGAGGCGCTCAGTTACGTGCCCGCCCTGAATGCACGCGACGATCATGTCGGGTTTCTCGCTGCGCTGATCGAGCGGCACACGGCAGGATGGGCGACGCCATGAGCACGATCGGCCGTTTCCTGGAGTTCGGCGTCCGTGCACCGGATGTCCTCCGGTCGCTGAATTTCTACAAGACGCTCGGTTTCACCGAACTCGAGACCGCCGACGTGTACGCGCACCGCTACGCGGTCGTAAGCGACGGCGAACTCGCGATCGGTCTCCACGACAGCGACTACGCGGACTCGGCGATCACGTTCGTGCAGCAGGACCTCGCGAAGCACGCGCGTTCGATGGCCGACCACGGGTACGACTTCGACTTCATGCGTCTCGACGAGGACGTGTTCAACAAACTCGGTTTCCGGGACCGTGACGGCCACGCCGTCGTCATGGTGGAAGCGCGTACGTTCCATATGAACGAAGAAGCCGAGAACGACTCGGCCTGCGGCAGCTGGTTCGAGCTGACGCTGCCCGTCCGGGACACGGTACGCGCCGCAAGATTCTGGGCGCCGATCGCACCGACGCTGCTGCAGATGCGCGAGGAGCCGACGACGCACATGCGCTTCGATGCGACCGGCGTGGCGCTCGGCCTGTCCGAGAGCATCGCCGTGAAGACCCCGTCGCTCTGTTTCCGGTGCCCCGACCGTCACGGGCTCATGGACCTCATCGAGCAGCGCGGCTTCGAGCACACCCGCTTCCCGGGATTCGAAGGGGCCTTCGTCGAGATCCGCGCGCCCGAAGGCACCACCCTGTACGCGTTCGAGGAAGACTTCCTCGGCGAGTCCTACGAGGTCGACGAGTCGGGCGACGCGAGCGACTTCCCTGCGAGATAAGGGACAGTTACCTTATCTCTGCTTGCGGATTTGCTAACCGTATGACACCGGGCAGAGATAAGGTAACTGTCCCTTATCTCCGCAGGAGCGGCTTCAGCCGCGAAGCAACCGCTCGAGGAGTTCCTGCGCGCGCCCGAGGTAGCCGCTGCCGAACAGGTTCAGGTGATTCAGGACATGATACAGCTGATAGACGTCGCAGCGCTCGCGGTGCCCGGGCGACAGAGGCCACGCGGACTCGTACGCGTCGTAGAAAGACTGCCCGAAGCCGCCGAACAGCCGCGTCATCGCGAGGTCGGACTCCCGGTCGCCATAGTACACGGCCGGATCGAAAACGACGGGCTCCCCGCCGCAGCTTCCCCAGTTGCCGCCCCAGAGGTCCCCGTGCAGCAGCGACGCTCGAGGTTCGTAGCCCTCGAACCAGACCGGTAGCCGTCTCATCAGCTGCTCGCCCCGTACCTGCAGGCGGCCGCCGTAGCCATTGTCGGCGGCGAGGCGAAACTGGAAACCCAGGCGGTGCTCGCGCAGGAATGCAATCCAGTCGTCGGACCGGGTATTTATCTGCGGCGTCAGGCCGATCGTGTTGTCGCGGTGCCAGCCGAAACGGTCTCCGGTCGTACGATGCAGTTCGGCCAGCCGTTCGCCGAGCGCTTGCCGGGTCGCGTCCGTCGCCGGTGCAAGGTTCAGTTTCTCGAGCTCGATCCAGGCGGAACGATCGTCCACACCCACGTCCAGCACGGCCGGCACCCGCAACGCGCCCGCTGCCTGCAGCTCGGCGAGCCCTTCGGCCTCCGCGGCGAACATCTCGTAGGCCGACGGCGGGCCGGTCTTGCGGAAGACCTCGCTCAATGCCGATAGATGTCCGACACGCGCTCGGCCTGGCGCCTGAGGCTCGTGCCGATACCCGTCTCGTCGTACAACGCGTTGATCTCGCCGAGGTCCGGCGCGGACGGCTGCAGGGCCGACTCGGCATCGTCGATCGGCGCGTCGCACGCGATCCCCGTCAGCTCCCTTGCAAGCATCGCGTCGTCGCGATACGTCTCGAGTTTCGCGCCCAGCGTCTTCGCGCCGCGAACGTCGACTTCGTGCACCCGGTCGAGGTTGCCGTAGATGTCCTCGAGGCTGCCGAAATGCCGCAGCAGTTTCTCGGCCGTCTTCTTGCCGACGCCGGGCACGCCCCGGATGTTGTCGACGGCGTCTCCGGCCAGCGCCAGGAAGTCGGCGATCTGCTCGGGCCGGACGCCGAACGAGCCGGGGATCTCGTCGTATCGCAGCTTGCCCTTGCCCGCAAAATCCCAGAAGACGTCTTCGGTGCCGAGCAGCTGCGTCAGGTCCTTGTCCCGGCTGACGATCGTCGACGGACGGCCGCGGCCGCGGCCGTGTTCCACGAGCGTGCCGATCAGGTCGTCGGCTTCGTAACGCGGGTTCGCGAGTTCCATCACGCCGAGCGCCCGCACGAAGCGGCGGCATTGCCCGAACTGCCGCTTGAGCTCGGGCGGCGCCGGATCGCGATTGGCCTTGTACTCGGGAAAGATCTCCGTGCGGAACGACTTGGACAGGCTCTCGTCGAAGGCAACCGCGACGAACTCGGGCGTCACCTGCTCCATGAAATCGCCCAGGAACCGGCAGAATCCGTAGAACGCGTTGACCGGGTTGCCCGCGGCGTCGACCATGTCGTCGGGCATGGAATAGTACGCCCGGAAGACGTACACCGAGGCATCAATGAGATATTGCATGTTCGTAATTCTATACCCGCAGGAGGGCCTTCAGGTCCGAATCGCGGCTGAAGCCGCTCCTACGTCAATCGAGACAATGCACCTTTCTCGCGGCTGAAGCCGCTCCTACACGTCAATCGTGGTAATGGACTTCGACGATCTCCTCGCCGCTCTCGAGGTGATCCGACAGCCGCGCATGCAGCGGACTCGATCGCGGAATATGCGCGAGCAGGTACTGCATCTGGTCGGCCAGGACGCGCCGGCCCTTGAGATAGATGTACTCCGCGTAGTTCGGCGTGAACGGGACGGCGATCAGCTGCATCGCGGCCTGTTCGGGCGTGCGCCCGCCTTTGTAGTTGTTGCAGCGACGACAGGCCGTGGCGACGTTGTTCCAGGTATCGGTGCCGCCCCGCGAGACGGGCGTGATGTGATCGCGCGTCAGGTCGCGCGTCATGAAGCGCATGCCGCAGTAAAGGCACAGATTCGCGTCGCGCTTGAACAAGGTACGGTTGTTCAGCGGCGGGACGTAATGAGCGCGGTTCTTCGCGAGGCTCTTGCTCGTGCCGTGCGTCGCGATGATCGAGTTGACGTCGATACGGCTGCGGCTGCCGTCGATCGAGCTGTACCCGCCGAAGACCGAGTAGAGCCGCGTGCCGCAGTCGTAGGCTACCTGCTCTGAGTGATACAGACGCACCGCTTCGCGGTAGTCGATCCACTCGAGCGGCATGCCGGCAACGTCGGTCCGGAGGACCTGTTGCGATATGTCCGATGCGAGACCTGCAAGCATAAGCGGCTCCGGAGCTTATGCGCGCATTATTACAAGATTCAGAGGGCCTTTAAAACCTCGTCGAGCGTCGCTTTCGCGTCACCGAACAACATACGCGTGTTATCGAGGAAGAACAGCGGGTTCTGCACGCCGGCGTAACCCGTCGCCATGCTGCGCTTGAGCACGATCGAGACCTTCCCCTTCCAGCACTCGAGAACCGGCATGCCCGCAATCGGGCTGTCGGGATCCGTCAGCGCGGACGGGTTGACGATGTCGTTGGCGCCGATCACGACCGACACGTCGACGTCGGGGAAGTCCTCGTTGACCTCGTCCATCTCGAATACGATGTCGTACGGCACCTTCGCTTCGGCGAGCAGCACGTTCATGTGGCCGGGCATGCGTCCCGCGACCGGGTGGATGCCGAAGCGCACGTTGACGCCTTTCTCGCGCAGCGTCCTGGTGATCTCGAAGACCGTATGCTGCGCCTGGGCGACG
Source organism: Pseudomonadota bacterium (assembly GCA_022360335.1). Classification (GTDB taxonomy): domain Bacteria; phylum Pseudomonadota; class Gammaproteobacteria; order Steroidobacterales; family Woeseiaceae; genus UBA1847. Next base: position 5,502 of record JAKSCZ010000524.1, on the reverse strand, counting down.
GCCATGCCGTAACCCGGAATGATCATGACTTCTTTCGCATTCGACAGCAGCGCCGCCGTCTCGGCCGCATCGACCGGCGCGACCTCGCCCTGCTGCTCGCCGCCCCCGGCCGCGCCGCCGCCGCCGGTACCGAAGCCGCCGGCGATGACGGCCAGGAACCTGCGGTTCATCGCACGGCACATGATGTAACTGAGAATCGCGCCGCTGGACCCGACCAGCGCACCGGTCACGATCAGCAGATCGTTGCCGAGCATGAAGCCCGTCGCCGACGCAGCCCAGCCGGAGTAGCTGTTGAGCATCGAGACGACGACCGGCATGTCGGCGCCGCCGATGGCCATGACCATGTGCATGCCGAACAGCAGGGCGAGCACGGTCATGATGATCAGGGGCATCAGACCTCCGCCTTCGACCGACTGCACGACGAACTCGTAGCCGTAGTAAATCGAACCGAGCAGGAGCAACAGGTTCAGCCAGTGACGCGCCGGCAGGATCAGCGGATTGCCGCTGATCCTGCCGGACAGTTTGCCGAATGCGATGACCGAGCCCGAGAACGTCACGGCGCCGATGAGTACGCCGATGTAGGTTTCGATGTCGTGGATCGTCAGTTCCACGCCCGCGTAGTGCGCCAGGCGCGCCGGGTCCATGAAGTTCGCGAAACCGACGGCGACGGCTGCGAGGCCGACGAGGCTGTGCAGGATGGCGACGAGCTCGGGCATCTGCGTCATCTGTACGCGGCGCGCGAGTATCAGGCCCACGGTGCCGCCGACGAGCAGCGCGACGATCAGTTTGTCGTATTGGGCCGTGACTTCGCCGAAGACGGTCGCGAGCAGCGCGATCGCCATACCGACGATGCCGTACCAGTTGCCGCGGCGCGCCGTTTCCTGGTTGGAAAGGCCGCCGAGCGCCAGGATGAACAGGATCGTCGCAATGATGTACGAAACGTTTACGATGCCTTCGTTGATCATGACGGCCTCACTTCCTGAACATTTCGAGCATACGGCGCGTGACGGCGAAGCCGCCCGCGATATTCACGGCCGTGACGCCCGCGGTCGCGACGGCGATCCACATGATGAGCTTGTCGGTCGAGCTGATCTGTAGCAGCGCGCCGATGATGATGATGCTCGAGATCGCGTTGGTCACGCTCATGAGCGGCGTGTGCAATGCCGGCGTCACGTTCCAGATGACCATGTAGCCGACGAAGCAGGCGAGCACGAAGACCGTAAAGTGGGCCATGAACGACGCAGGCGCGACGGCGCCGAGTCCGAGCAGCGCGAGGCCGCCCGCGAGCATGCCGACGAGCGGGCCCACGACCGATTTCCTTTCGCCGGCCGGCTCTGCGGCCGGTGCGGGTGCCGGCGCGGCTTCGGCCGACGCGGCGGACACCTCGACGACCGGCGGCGGCCAGGTCGTCTCGCCGTCCTTGCAGATCGTTGCACCGCGGATGACCTCGTCCTCCATGTCGACGACGATGTTGCCGTCTTTCCCGGGGGTCAGGTCGGCCAGCAGATGACGGAGGTTCGTCGCGTAGAGCTGCGACGACTGCGCGGCCAGGCGGCTCGGCAGGTCGGTATAGGCGATGATCGTCACGCCGTTGTCGACGGTCACCTCGCCCGGCACCGTGAGTTCGCAGTTGCCGCCCTGCTCGGCGGCAAGATCGACGATGACGCTGCCGTCTTTCATCGAGCGGGCCGTCTCCGCCGTGATCAGTTTCGGCGCCGGCTTGCCCGGAATCAGTGCGGTCGTGATGATGACGTCGACGTCCTTCGCCTGCTCGGCGAACAGTTCCATTTCGGCCTCGATGAACTCCTCCGACATGACCCTGGCGTAGCCGCCCGAGCCGGACCCGTCGCCGTCGTCCTCGAAGTCGAGCATCAGGAATTCGGCGTCCATCGACTCGACCTGCTCCTTGACCTCGGGCCGCGTGTCGAAGGAACGCACGATCGCTCCCATGCTCTTCGCGGCGCCGATCGCCGCCAGGCCCGCAACGCCGGCGCCGATGACGAGGACCCTGGCCGGCGGCACTTTGCCCGCGGCCGTGATCTGGCCCATGAAAAAGCGTCCGAAATGCTGTGCCGCCTCGACGACGGCGCGGTAGCCCGCGATGTTCGCCATCGAACTCAGTGCGTCGACTTTCTGGGCGCGCGAGATGCGCGGCACGCTGTCCATCGCCATGACCGTGCCGCCGCTCTTCGCGAGCTGCTCGAGCAGCGCCGGGTTCTGGCCCGGCCAGACGAAGCCGATCATCGTCTGGCCGTCGCGCAGGCGACCCGTTTCGTCGCCCTCGGGCGCACGGACTTTCAGGACGATGTCGGCTCTGGCCCACAGCTCCCCGGCGGATTCGATCACCTCACAGCCGGCGTCGCGGTAAGCGTCGTCGGAGAAACTCGCGGCTTCCCCGGCGCCGGATTCGACGGCCACGTCGAAGCCGAGTTTCATCAGCTGGGCCGCTACGTCCGGGGTCGTCGCGACACGGCGTTCGCCCTCGCAGATCTCTCTGGGTACACCTATCAGCATGGGTCACTCCTTCTGGACTGCGGGAGTGTAGCGAAGGGCAACCACGCGCACAAAGGCGAAAGACCGCTATCCGGCGGCCTTTTCGTAAGGACTTTCCGCAATCGAAGGTCAGTCGCGCGAGCGGCTTCTCGGACGCTCCCTGGGCCGGTCCCGCAGTCGCTGACGCTGCTCGGGCGTCATGCGGCGATAGCGGTCGCGCAGCATCTCGCGCCGGTCGTGATGCATCTGGCGGAAACGCCGGTAGTTGTCGCGGATACGGCGCTGGTCCTCTGGGGACAGGCTGCGGAAGATCTCGGCGCGTTCGCGGATGACGGCGCGCCGCTCGTCGGACAGCTCGCGCCAGGCCGAGAAGCGCCGCCGTGCCTCCTCGCGCTGCTCGGGCGTCATGCCCGCCCAGCGCGCCGCGCCGCGCGCCAGGCGTTCCCGGCGATCGGCGGGCAATGCGTCCCAGCCGTCCTCGAACCGGATCAGCACGCGTTGCTGCTCCGGCTCGAGTTCGTCCCAGCTCAGGCCGCGATCGTCGGCGCCTGCCGTGCCGGCCATCAGCAGTGCCGTCACCAATACAAGCCGTCTAAGTTTCATCCGTCTTCTCCGGCGATTCCTCACCCTCGGGTGCGGCATCGCTCCGCTCGCCCGTCTCGGCCACCCTGATCTCGTCGAGGACCAGCCAGTCTGCGTCCGTCTCCTCCCACATGCCGAGGTATTCGAGGAACTCCGCTTCGGGCGGCGCCTCGTCGTCGCCCGCGACCGCGGCCGACGCCGCGCACAGACCGCAGACGAGGAGGGCGAACCGCTCAGCCGACATCGCTCCCGCTTTCGAGCGCGTCGATCAGCGCGTAGAACTCGAGATCCTCAAGCATCTCGAAACTCTCGTCGCCGAGCAGGATTTCCACGTCCGCGACCGTCGCCGGCAGCACGTCGATCCGGGCGGGCCCGGGAAGGGTCAGCAGGACGGCCAGCGCGACGGCGGCCGCCATGCCGGCTGCCGGCGCCCATCGCATCCACCGCGGTCGCGGCCGCGCGAGTTCCTCCAGCGCCCGGTGCCGGCTCCGGTTGAGCGCCGACAGGGTCGCACCGTCGAGCGCTTCCACCGACTCGTCGAACAGGGCTTTCGCCCTGTGCGCGGTGTCTCGTTCCCACTCATTCTTCATAGTGGTCTCCCAGGGCCTCCCTGAGCGAGTGTACCGCACGGGAGTAGTGCGTCTTGACGCTGCCCTCCGAGCAGCCCATGGCCGCGGCGGTTCCCGCGACGTCGAGCCCTTCGAAGGTCCTCAGCATGAACGCCTCCCGCTGCCGTCCCGGCAGCGCGTGGACGGCCCGCTCGAGACCGTCCATCGCCTCGCGGTTGGCCAGTTCCTCGTCGGGCGTCCGGCCGAACGGGTCGGGCGCCGCGGCAACGGCGTCGTAGCCGTCGTCGCGCGAAGCGCGGCCGAACCACACCATGACGCGGTTGCGCACGGCCCGGCGGCGATGCCAGTCGCGCACGCCGTTCTGCAATATGCGATAGAACAGCGGCGGCCATTCGGCGGCGTCCCGGTCGGCGTACCGGCGCGCCAGCCTGATCATCGCATCCTGCACGAGGTCCAGCGCATCGTCCCGGTCGCGCACGGCGATCTCCGCGATACGCAGCGCCCGTCGCTCGACGTCGGCCAGAAACCGGTTGAGTTGCTGTTCTCGTCGCAGTGCCCGCGTCCCTGTCGATTGCTCGCCGGCCCACGATACCGCAAAACCGGCGGTGCAGGCGTTCATGTCCCTTGACTCCGTCATGAGGTCATCTACCGTGTCTGTCCTGAAACAACGCCCGAACGAAGCCTCCGGTTGACAGGATTTCGGGTGGATTATGTAAAGTTTGTGAGCAAACAGCCCGTACTCAAGATCGCCGTCGACGTGCCCTTGTCCCGCGCCTTCGACTACCTGCCGCCCGCCGGCGGCCCCGCGCCCTTGCCCGGCAGCCGGGTCCGCGTTCCGTTCGGTCCCCGGCGCCGGGTCGGCCTGGTCCTCGGGCATGCCGGGGACTCGGCCGTCGGTGCGGACAAACTGCGCCGCTGCAGCGAGACGCTGGACGATGCGCCGTTGCTGTCGGCCGGCGATCTCAGGCTGATCCGCTTCGCGAGCGACTACTACCACCACCCGATCGGCGAGGTGGTGGCCGCAGCGCTTCCCGCGATCCTGCGGCAAGGCAAGCCCCTCTGCCCGCCGGTCGAAACGATCGCTGCGACCGACCTTGCGGACACCGTCGACATCGAGGCGCTCGGCATACGCGCACCGCGTCAGGCGGAGCTGCTGGAGACCGTCGTCGACTGCGGCAGCGTCGAGGCCGATCACCTGACCGAGTTGTTGCCGACCTGGCGCAGGGCGGCGAGCGCGCTGTTCGGCAAGGGGCTTCTCGCCCGGCACGAGACCCCGGCGCCCGGGTTCGACGAGACCCTCGCGCCGGAAGCGGCGGCCGGCCCCGAGCTCAACGATGCGCAACGGGCCGCCGTCGCCGCGCTGCGGGCGGGCGACGGCTTCGGTGCATACCTCGTCGAAGGCGTTACGGGCAGCGGCAAGACCGAGGTCTACCTGCACCGGATGCGGGACGCGATCGAGCAGGACCGGCAGGTGCTCGTGCTCGTCCCGGAAATCGGGCTGACGCCGCAACTCGTCGCGCGGCTGCGCAAGCGGCTCGGCATCGAACCGGCCCTGTTGCACTCGGGCCTGACGGACGTCCGGCGGCTCGCCGCCTGGCGCGCCGCGCGTTCCGGCGCCGCACGGCTCGTCGTCGGTACGCGCTCGGCGGTCTTCACGCCGCTCGCGCGGCCCGGGCTGATCGTCGTCGACGAGGAGCACGACCACTCGTTCAAGCAACAGGAGGGGCTGCGCTACTCGGCTCGCGATCTCGCCATCGTGCGCGCGAAGCATCTCGACGTGCCGGTCGTCCTCGGGACCGCGACGCCGACGCTCGAGATGCTTCAGCACTGCCGCAGCGGCAGCTATGCACACATCCGC
>JAKSCZ010000139.1 GCA_022360335.1 Pseudomonadota bacterium | reverse complement strand
GATCCGCCGGCGACCGTTGCTCAAATCAAGGTCGGGCTCGAGGCGCGCTCGGTCGAAACGTCGAAGTACGAGGGTTACGAGGATCAATACGCGATTGCCGGCTCGTACTGGCCGCCGCAGTACGTCATCATGGACGGCGACACGCTCGAGCCCCTGAAGATCGTCTCGACGCGCGGCATGACCGTCGACACCCAGGAATACCATCCGGAACCGCGTGTCGCGGCCATCGTGGCCTCGCACGAGCACCCGGACTTCATCGTCAACGTCAAGGAAACGGGCCATATCCTGCTGGTCGACTACAGCGACATCGACAACATCGCCGTGACCGACATCGGCGCGGCCAGGTTCCTGCACGACGGCGGCTGGGACCGCAGCAAGCGCTACTTCCTGACGGCGGCCAACCAGTCCGACAAGATCGCGGTCGTCGACTCGAAAGAACGCAAACTGGTCGCGCTGTCGGACGTCACCAAGATCCCGCATCCGGGACGCGGCGCCAACCTCGACGATCCCGAGCACGGGCCGGTCTGGGTGACGTCGGCGCTGGGCAACGCCAACGTGACGTTCCTCGGTACGGATCCGGTCAATCGTCCGGACAAGGCCTGGAAGACGGTGCGCATCGTCGACGGCATGGGCGGCGGTTCGCTGTTCGTCAAGTCGCATCCGGAGTCGAGCAACCTGTGGGTCGACGCACCGCTGAACCCGGACGAGTCGATCAGCCAGTCGGTCGCCGTATTCGACGTCGGCGATCTCGATGCCGGTTTCGTCAAGCTGCCGATCGCCGCATGGGCGGAACTGGGCGAAGGCCCGAAGCGCGTCGTGCAGGGCGAATACAACCAGGCCGGCGACGAGGTCTGGTTCTCGGTCTGGTCCGGCAAGGAGCAGGAGAGCGCGCTCGTCATCGTCGACGACAAGACGCGTTCGCTCAAGGCCGTGATCAAGGATCCGCGGCTGGTTACGCCGACGGGCAAGTTCAACGTCTACAATACGCTGAACGACATCTATTAGAGGAACGAGGACCGTGAAACGCAATACGAGTGGTCTCGTGTCGGCCGCGGCGCTGCTTCTGGCGGCGTCGCTCGCCGCCGCCGGGGAAAGCGCCGCGCTTGCCGATGCCATCGCCTCCGGCAAGGCAGGCGTCGACGTACGCGCTCGCTACGAGCACGTCGACAGGGACAACGCGCTCGACGATGCGAACGCATTGACGGCCCGATTGCGGCTGAACTACCGGACGGGCCGGTGGAAGGGCTGGTCGGCCTTCGCCGAGTACGAT
>JAKSCZ010000483.1 GCA_022360335.1 Pseudomonadota bacterium | reverse complement strand
GAGGAGCCCGATCGCGACGCCTGACGATCCGTGTCGAATTTGGTACCGTGTCTGTCTGCGCAGAGCGGTGGATACCGATAGCAATAAAGAGAGCGAGCAGTGGCCATCCTGATCGAACACCCCTTCGTGCAGCACAAGCTCGCGATCATTCGTAATGCCGAGACCGGACACAAGCGCTTCCGCGAACTCGCGAAGGAGATCACGCAGTTCATCTGTTACGAGGCGCTCAAGACGATCAGGACGAAAGAAGTCGTCGTGGAGACGCCCGTGGCGCCGGCAACCTGTCGCAAGATCGATACGGATCTCGTCGTGGTTCCGATTCTGCGCGCAGGCGTCGGCATGCTCGACGGCATCCTCGATCTCGCGCCGACGGCGCGCGTCGGTTTCGTCGGCCTGTATCGCGACGAAGAGACCAAGCAGCCCGTGACCTACTACGAACGCTTCCCGCCGCAAATCGAGGGCGGGACCTGCATCGTCATCGACCCGATGCTCGCAACGGGCGGTTCGACAGTAGCGGCGCTCGAGTTGCTGAAGGAGAAAGGGGCCGGGACCATCGTCGTGATCTGCATCGTGACCTGTCCCGAGGGCATCGCGCTCGTCGAAGGTGCGCATCCCGACGTGCCGATCTACGCCGCCGCGATCGACGAGAAACTCAATGACGAGAAGTACATTGTGCCTGGCCTGGGTGACGCCGGCGACAGGCTGTTCGGAACCTCGCATCCTTAGGGCCGGGGCCATTTTCCTGCCGACGACGTTATCAGGCGCTCGTGTAGCGGTGCTACACGACGCTTCTTCTGCCTGGTCGGGCAAAAAAATGGCCTCCGGCAGGGTGCACCGCCGTAGTGTGAACAGGCCCTAGGAGCTGTGGTGGCCGGCAACAAGACTCAGCCGACGAAAGCGAGCGTGACCGAATTCCTGAACTCGGTCGAGGACAGGCAGCAGCGCGCCGATGCGCGCAAGGTCGGGGCCATGATGCGCAAGGCGACCGGCAAGCGGCCGAAGATGTGGGGGCCGAGTATCGTCGGTTATGGTAGCTATCACTATAAATACGACAGCGGGCGCGAGGGCGATTTCATACTGACGGGTTATTCGCCCCGCAAGACGGCGCTGACCGTCTATATCATGCCGGGTTTCGAGCGCTTCGATGCGCTCATGAAGAAACTCGGCAAGTACAAGACCGGAAAGTCCTGCCTGTACATCAAGCGCTTGTCCGACGTCGACGAGAACGTGCTGGAACGACTGATCGATGAATCCGTGAAGCACATGCGCAGAAAATACGGGTCCGGATGAGGCTGTCATGACGGACGAGATCGTCAGCTCGCGGCTCGAAGGTACGAAACTCATTATCGAGACGACGGGTACTACGCGGAGCTACGATTCCCGCTTCCTCGTCGCCGCGCTACTCGTGTTTGTCGCCCGCAGCAGCGGCGAGATCGAGCCTGAAGAGTCGGCCAAGATGATCGAACTGATCCGCGATCACTTCCACCTCCAGACCGCGGAATCGCTGGAACTGATCACGACGGCCATGGCCGAGTTGGCCGAGAAGCCGACACTCGAAGTGTTGCTGTCGGATCTCGCACCGACCCTGTCGGATGGGGATCGGGAAGACATCGCGCTGATGGGGCTGAAGGTGATCGCGGCCGACGGCCGGCGCGAAGTCGCCGAGATGGAGCAGTTCAACCAGGCGATGCAGCGGCTCGATATCTCGCCGGAGATAGTGCACCGGGCATTCGATCGCTATTTCGCCGAGACGATGCCGGGTGAATAACGGCTGGACGCTCACCGCTGCAACGGATGCCGATATCGATGAGATCATGACCTGGTTTCCGGACGCGGCCGCCGTCGACCTCTGGGGCGGACCGGGATTTCGCTACCCGTATACGCGCGAGACGTTTCGCGAAGACTGCTGCCTCGACAAGGTCGACTCATACGGCCTGCGCGATGCGAGCGGGAGGCTCGCCGCGTTCGGCCAGAGTTACGAACGCTATGGCCGTGGCCACTTGGCGCGCCTCGTATCCAACCCGTCGATGCGGCGCAAAGGCGCGGGAAAGCAGCTGATACGCATGATTACAGCATTGCTGGCCGATCGCTACGACGAATACTCACTGTTCGTCTTCCGGCATAACCTGCCGGCGTATCGATGTTACCTATCGCTCGGCTTTGCCGTTGCCGAGTACCCGGCCGATGCAGCGCTGCCCGACAAGTGTTACTTCCTGACGAAGCGCGCAGCAGGGGCCCGCGACGACGGCTGAAACCGCTTCGGGTTACCTGAGGAGCGAGTCCCGTAGCGTTTCGAGTTCGCCCCAGCGTTCAATACGTTGCTCCAGCCGCGCTTCCGCATCAGTGAGCTCGTGCAGCTTCCGCTGCACGAGCTCGTCGTCCTGCGCGTAGAAACCGGGTGCAGCGATGGTCCCCTGCAGCGACGCGATGTCGGCCTCGAGCGTCTCGATCTCGGCGGGCAGGGCATCGAGCTCGCGTTGGTCCTTGTAGCTGAGCTTGGTCGGCATCCTGTTCTTGCGCCGCTCGGCGGACCGGCGTTTGCGGCGCTCGGTCTCGAACGGATTATCGGTAACGGCCAGCCCGTGGCCGCGCCGTGCCCAGTCGCTGTAGCCGCCGACGTACTGCTGTATTCTGCCGTCTTCCTCGAACACGATCGTGCTGGTCACGACATTGTCGAGGAACTCCCGGTCGTGGCTGACGACGATCAGCGTTCCCGTGAACTCGCAGAGCTTCTGCTCGAGTACCTCGAGCGTTT
>JAKSCZ010000433.1 GCA_022360335.1 Pseudomonadota bacterium | reverse complement strand
GATCACGATGCTCATTCCGCACGTCATCGGTTTCAAGCTGACCGGCAGGCTCCGGGAAGGCACGACCGCGACCGATCTCGTCCTGACGTGCACCGAGATGCTGCGCGACAAGGGCGTCGTCGGCAAGTTCGTCGAATTCTTCGGCGACGGCCTCGCCGAGAGGCCGCTCGCCGATCGCGCGACGCTCGGCAACATGTCGCCGGAATTCGGCTCGACCTGCGGCATCTTCCCGATCGACGGCGAGACGATTCGCTACCTGAAGTTGTCAGGCCGCTCCGACGAGCGCTGCGAACTCGTCGAGACCTACGCCAGGGAACAGGGGATGTGGCGCGAAGACGGCCAGCCCGACGCGCTGTACACCGACGTCCTCGAACTCGACCTCGGCGACGTCGAGCCCAGTATCGCGGGACCGAAACGTCCGCAGGACCGTATTGCACTGAGCGCCGCGGCATCGTCCTACGAGACGATCCTCGCCGAGGCGATCGCGAACCGCGGGGACGGCGGCAGCGGCGTCGCAAATCTCGACGGCGAGGACGTAGAGATAGCGGACGGCTCGATCCTGATCGCTGCCATCACCAGCTGCACGAATACGTCCAACCCGGCCGTCATGGTCGCGGCGGGCCTGCTCGCCCGCAACGCCGCTGCGAAAGGCCTCAAGGCCAGGCCGTGGGTAAAGACGAGTCTCGCGCCGGGCTCGCGCGTCGTCTCCGATTACCTCGAGAAAGCCGAACTGCTCGACGATCTCGAAGCGATCGGCTTCTTTACGGTCGGCTACGGCTGCACGACGTGTATCGGCAACTCGGGCCCGCTCAGGCCCGAGATTGCGGACGCCGTGACGGGCAACAACATCGTGGGGGCGAGCGTGCTGTCGGGCAACCGCAATTTCGAAGGCCGCATTCACGCGCTCGTGCAGCACAATTTCCTGGCGTCGCCGCCGCTCGTCGTCGCCTACGCGCTCGCCGGCAACATGAACGTGGATCTCTACAACGATGCGCTCGGCCGGGACCGGGACGGCAACGACGTGTACCTGAAGGACATCTGGCCGTCGCAGCACGAGATCCGCGACGTCGTCGGCGCGAACATCGATTCGGAGATGTTCGTATCGAGCTACGGCACGGTGTTCGACGGAGACGAAAACTGGAAGCGGATCGACTCCCCGACCGGTGACATCTACCGGTGGGCGGAGGACTCGACGTACGTGCGCAACCCGCCCTACTTCGAGGGCATGTCGAACGAGCCCGCCCCGGTTGCCGACGTCAGGGGCGCCCGCGTCCTCGCGCTGCTCGGCGACTCGGTCACGACGGACCACATCTCGCCGGCCGGTGCGATTGCGAAGGACAGTCCCGCGGCGCAGTACCTCGAGGCGAACGGGGTCCGGCCGGCCGACTTCAACTCCTACGGCTCGCGCCGCGGCAATCACGAGGTGATGATGCGCGGCACGTTCGCCAACATCCGCCTGCGCAACCGTCTCGCACCGGGCACCGAGGGAGGCTGGACCCGCCATCAGCCGAGCGGCGAACAGATGTCCATCTACGATGCCTCGGTCCGCTACAGGGAAGAAGGCACGCCGCTCGTCGTGCTCGCCGGCAACGAATACGGCACGGGTTCCTCACGTGACTGGGCGGCCAAGGGCACGCTCCTGCTCGGCGTCAAGGCCGTCATCGCCAGGAGCTTCGAGCGTATCCATCGCTCGAACCTGATCGGCATGGGCGTGCTACCGCTGCAATTCGTCGACGGGCAGGATGCCGCTTCGCTGGGGCTGACGGGCACCGAGCTCTTCGACGTCACGGGGCACACGGACCCGGGAGCGAAGACGGTCACCGTGACGGCGACCGCGGACGGCGGCGAGGTCACGACGTTCGAGGCCGAGGTGCGCATCGACACGCCGAAAGAACGCGACTATTTCGAGAACGGCGGCATCCTCCATTACGTTCTGCGGCAGCTCGCCGCCTAGGGCGGACGATGTCCCGCGAGGTCCCGGAGCGGCTGCTTGCAGCGCTCCGCGACGCGCGTCACGTCTGCGTGCTGACCGGCGCCGGCGTCTCCGCCGAAAGCGGCGTGCCAACGTTTCGCGAGGCGCAGGAAGGGCTGTGGTCTAAGTACCGCGCCGAAGACCTCGCCACGCCGGAAGCGTTCCTGGCCGATCCCGCGCTGATCTGGCGCTGGTACCGCTGGCGGCGCGGCGTGGTCGGGAATGTCGAGCCGAACCCGGGACACCGCGCGATCGCGCGGCTCGCCGGGGTCGTCCCCCGTCTGACGCTCGTCACCCAGAACGTGGACGGCCTTCACCGCCGCGCGGGCAGCCGGGACGTGATCGAGCTTCACGGCAACCTCTTCGAGGATCGCTGTTTTGCGGACGGTACGCTGCATGCAGGCGACGACGGTCTCGACGTGCCGACCTGCCCGGACTGCGGCGGCCACCTGCGGCCCGGCGTCGTGTGGTTCGGTGAGGCCGTCCCGGAACCTGCGCTCGATGCCTCCTGCGCCGCAGCGGCCGACTGCGACGTCTTCCTGTCCGTCGGGACGTCGTCGCTGGTGTACCCGGCCGCCGGCCTCGCAAAGCAGAACGGCGCCGTCGTCGCGGAGATCAACCCGAACCCGACGTCGCAGGCGGCCGGTTTCGATTTCGCCCTCGCCGGAAACTCCGGGATCGTCCTCCCGGAACTGGTAGACTGGCTCGCCCTCTAATACGGTGCCAGTCACCTTATTTCGGGTCCAGATTTAGACTCGAAATAAGGTGACTGGCACCG
>JAKSCZ010000212.1 GCA_022360335.1 Pseudomonadota bacterium | reverse complement strand
CAGGTTCCGGAAGCACGGCCTTTTCCGGGCTTGGTGCCTTGCTGCGTATGGGCTCGAAGTCGATGACGGTCGAACGGCCGCGGGCCGCACTGTATGCAAGGGTTGGCGGCAAGGACACCGGGTCACGGGCTGAAACCTGGATGGCTCTCAGGCGCTGGCTGGACCTCGCCCGATTGAGCGAGCGGGAAAGGCGGAGACTCACGCAAACCGAGTCACTCGATACGAAGCGCGACATCGACGTCATCGAGAAAGTCGTGCGGGGAGAGTTGCCGCTCGTTGTCGAAACACATCGCGAATCGGATATCCGCCAGGCTATTGCACTCGCCGGCGAGTATGGCCTTCGCCTGATCCTGCAGGGCGGCTCCGAGGCCTGGGCCGTTGCCGATCTGCTTGCGGCACGGAACATCCCGGTCATCCTCGATCCGACGTCGAATCTGCCTCTGTATTTCGATCGAGCCCGTGTCCGGGATGACAGCGCTGCGATCCTCGACGAGGCGGGTGTAGTGATTGCGCTTTTTGCAGACGGCATCCACCAGACGTTCAACGCAGGCTACGCACTGCGGGAACTGGCCGGCATTGCCGTGGCGAACGGACTCGAGCATCCGGCAGCCGTCCGGGCGCTGACCGAAAACCCCGCCGGAATCTGGGGCCTGCAGGATGATTACGGTACGATTGCCGCGGGCAGGAACGCCGACCTGATCGTCTGGGACGGCGATCCTTTCGAGCCGGCGACGTCGATCACCCACGTGTTCCTCGAGGGGCGCCCGGTCCCGATGGATACTCGTCGCACCCGATTGCGGGACAGATACGCACCGAAAGTCCCGCAGCGACCGGCGCCGCAATGATCGGTCCGTTGCTGGCCGACGACGCACTTCCCTGCGACTCCCCCGACCGGTATGTTGTCACTGAAGCTTTGCCCGACGCCAGCGTCTTAAACTAACGGGAGACGTACGCCGTTACGCAGGAGAGAATGGCCAAACGAGGCACATTTGAGGGTCGAGAAAGTCTCGAAGCCTGGACGAGGAGCCGGCTCGAGACCTACGCGCGCGAGTACGGGACTGCGCTGACGCGCTACTTCGATCGCCGGGGCGCACCGCCGGAGGTATCGCAGGATCTCGTCCAGGAGGTTTTCGCGAGGCTTGCGGGCCTTACCCGGAAAGGCACGATACAAAACGGTGAAGCCTACCTGATGCGAACGGCGTCGAACGTCTGGATCGACTATCTTCGCAGGAAGCAGCGTGCCGACGGTCGTATCCATCTGGAGTACGACGACGACGCGCATTCGCCTGCAGGCTTGTCGCCCGAAAACGTCCTGGAGAGCAGACAGAGCCTCGAGCGGGTCATTCGGGCGCTGGAGGGGCTGCCTGCGCGGACCCGGCAAATCTACCTCCTGTGTCGCGTGGACGGCCAGCGGCGGCGGGCGGTGGCGAAACAGTTTCGTATTTCAATCAGTGCGGTCGACAAGCATCTGATGGCCGCGACGAAGATCATCGGCCTTGCCGTCAAGGATGGAGTTTAGCGTGAGGACGTTTACGGAGCAGGAACAGAGCATCGAGGATCAGGCGGCATTCTGGCTCGTTCGACTGTGTTCCGAGGGCTGCACACCCGAGGACCGCTTCGCATTCGAGGCCTGGAAGGAGGAAGACCCGGCCCATGAGCGACTGTTCCTGCAGTTGCAAAGGGGTAACGCGGTCGTCGATCGCCATATGACCGACCCGAGGATCGTGGCGATGCTCGAGGAGGCGCGCGCGGAGGGGCAGGCGGGACTCGGCCGAAGGATGTTGTCAGCCGTTACTTCCCGAAGTGCAGGCGGGCTGGCTGCGCTGGCGGCGAGTATCGTGATCGCATTTGCGGCGGCCCTGGTCGCCGTACCGGCGTTTCGCGGGGCCGCTTTGGACGCACCGCCGCAAACGGCGCAGACGCCGGGCAGCGTCGAGGTATTCGAAACGTCCGTCGGCGAGCGCTCGACGATCACGCTTGCCGACGGTTCGACGGTCTCGATCAACACGAATTCACTCGTCGAGGTCTCGTTCTCGGCAACGGAGCGCCTCGTACGACTGGCGCGCGGACAGGCCTATTTCGAGGTACGACAGGACGTCGCCCGCCCGTTCGTCGTTCAGGCCGGCGATCAGCGTGTCGTGGCGCTGGGAACGGCGTTCGACGTCCGGTTCGACCGGGAGGATCTCGTCGAGATTACCCTGGTCGAAGGACGGGTCAGGGTGAACGACGTTTCCCGCCTGTACGATACGTCTCCCGCAACGGGAGATCGGGCGATTCCGGATCCGATCGAACTCGCCCCCGGCCAGAGACTCATCGCCAAAGCCGCATCGGCGCCCGAGATCGTCGCGACCGACACCGTCGAGGAAACGAGTTGGCGGAACGGACAGCTGGTCTTCCGCAAACGGCCGCTGGCCGGCGTGGTCGAGGAAATGAACCGGTACAGCGTGCAGAATCTCGTCCTCGCCGACGATCTGCGGGTACGCAACCTGGAGGTCAGCGGCGTATTCAATTCCGGCGGACGGGCGTCGTCTTTCGTCAATGCACTCGAGGCGCTCTACCCGCTGGAGGCGGAGCGCACGGAACGCGACGAGATAACGCTGGTGTGGCGGGAGTAATCGGCCGCCCGTCGCGGCCTTGACGGCGAGAATGCCGGATTTCCGGTGAAGGTTTTCCTATCCCCGGCGTCTAGTAGTACAGGATAACGACAGGTCCGCTACTGGATCGCCACGGGGGTGTGATGAATATACCGACAAGTGAGTTCGCAAAGAGGCTCACGCTGACGGCGGCAGCCGCAACGTTCCTCGTCTGGGCAGGTGCGCTTTTCGCGCAGACTTCCGAAACCTACGAGCTGGATATCGCTGCGCAGGACCTGGGTTCTGCGATCATGCAGTACGGCGTGCAGACCGGTAACGAGGTGCTGTTCAGGGATTCGGATATCGAGGGTCTCCGGACCGACGGGGTCCGGGGCCGCTTTACCGCAGACGAAGCGGTAAGAAAACTCCTCGAGAACAATGACGTCCCGTACCGGACCAATGCCGACGGCACCCTGATCGTCGGTCAGGCGGCGATGTCCCGGGCGAGCGGACAGCACGGCGCCGAACCGGCGGCAGAGCCCGCCGAATCGCCGGAGCAGCCCGACGGGGAGTCGACCATCACGATCGACGAGCTGCGCAATCCCGACGTCATCGACACCGAAGAGGAGCAGGCGAAGGAGCTACGCGGTCTCCTCGACGTGATCATCGTGACGGGATCTCGAAACGTCAGCGTCCGGCGCTTCGAAGACGACGCCCAGCCCTACGTCGTGTTCAATTCGGACGACATCAAGAACTCCTTCGCCGGCAACCTGGAGGAGTTCTTCCGTACGAGGCTTCCGCAGAATACGTCCTCGGGAACGTCGCAGCAGTTCAGCAACGTTTTCAGCGGTGAGATCGGTAATACGAGTTCCATCAATCTGCGCGGTCTCGGATCCGCGCAGACGCTGATCCTGGTGAACGGCCGGCGAGCCCCGCGCGTGAGCGCGAATCTGGGCTCGCAATCGAACGGCGGTTTCAATTTCCAGCAGGCCGACATCAACGGCATACCGCTTGCCTCGATCGAGCGTATCGAGGTGTTGCCGGCGACCGCGTCCGGCAT
>JAKSCZ010000378.1 GCA_022360335.1 Pseudomonadota bacterium | reverse complement strand
GTGTCGGCATCGCCCGCCGTGTAGCTGAAGCGGTCGGTGAGCTGCCAGTCGTCGGTGATGTCGAGCACGATCGAGCCGCCCGTCATCGAGCCGTCCCAGCCGCGGCCTTCGCCGAGGTCGAGGGTCGTTTCCGACGGGTCGGGAGCGGCAGGGTCGCCACCGTTCGGAAAGTCCGGACTGGTGGCGTTATCGAACAGGATCCGCCGCTGCCGGTTCAGGGTGCCGATCTGGCTGAACCCGGCGTCGACGCCGGGCACGTTGAGCGGCGACGGCAGGTACCACTGGCCGTGATCGTCCGTCCGGCGATGGAAGAAGTTGAGCGAGCCGTTGTCGAGATCCCTGGCGAGATTGACCGTGATCTGCTTGCCCTCGCGCGCGTTGAAGCCGGCGTCGCGGATGCCCGGCGAACTCGTGAGGTAGCCGCCGATCATGTAGTAGAACTCGTCGGCGAGCTCGCCGCTCAGGTAGGCGTCGAAACGCCTGAGATCGTAATCCGAGCTCGTGTACTTGACGAGACCCTCGGTGTCCTCGCCGCCCTCGCGCAGGATCATGTTGGTCGTCAGGCCGGGTTGCCCGTTCGAGAACACGGGGTTCGGCCCGCCGCGCAGCGCCTCGACGCGCTGCACGGTCTCGTCGACGCGGAACAGCGTCGTGTTCTCGAGGAACGACAGCGTCGGCGGCGGGAAGATCGGCGCGCCGTTCACCTGCAGCGTGTAGAACGGGGCATCGCCGCCGCCCGGGAAACCGCGCACGAAGACGTTCGCGCCCGCGACGCCGCCCGAACTCTCGGACCAGACGCCGGGCACGAGCTTCAGTAGATCCGCCGTACTCTGCGGTGCGTATTCGTTGATGTCGGAATCGTCCATCGTCGTGATCGCGAAGCTCGCATCGAACTTGCGAAGCTCGGCGCCGCCGGCCGTACCCGTGACGATGATCTCCTCGATCGTGCCGTGCTCGTCGTCGGCCCCGGCGTCCGTTTGCGCCGCGGCCGTGCCGCCGGCGGACAACAGTGCGAGACCGGCCGGCGCCAGCACGTGCCGGCGCCATGAAAATACCTGCTTGCTCATGTTTCTCCCCTCTTTTGCGTGAACTGCCGGATTACGATACGCCGACATGAAATGCATTTCAAGAAATGCATTTCAGTCTCTTTGAAATTGGTTTCAGGCGGCGCTATATTTCACGGACGGAGCGGAAGAAACCTTTGACAAACAAAGAAAAACGCAAGGTTACGATGGACGACGTCGCGCGCCTCGCCAAGGTCTCGAAGCCTACGGTGTCGCGGGCGCTGAGCGACAGCCCGCTGGTCAACGCGGCGACCCGCGAGCGCGTGCTGGCGGTGGCCGCCGAGCACGGCTACGCCGTCAATCGCAACGCCCAGAAGCTGCGCCACAAGCGCACCAACACGATCGCGGTGTCGATGGACTTTCGCTCGCACAACCAGAACCACATCTCCGATCCCTTCATGTTCGACCTGCTCGCCGGCGTCTCCGAGGCGCTCGGCGACCGCAACCAGGATCTCTTGCTGTGCGCCCCGAACCACAACGACTCGGCCGCGTTCCGGCAGATACTCAACGAACGCGGCGCCGACGGTTTCATCGTGCTCGGCCAGGGACATCGCGAGGCCATGCTCAGGGAGTTCGCGGCGACCGGCGCGCCGCTCGTCGTGTGGGGCGCGGCGGCGCCGGACGCCAATTACTGCGTGGTCGGCAGCGACAACGTCCTCGGCGGCCGGCTCGCCGGCGAGTATTTCCTCGGCAAGGGGCGGCGGCGTTTCCTGTTCGTCGGCGACACCTCCTTCCGCGAGATGCACCAGCGCCGCGAAGGACTGCGCGACGTCGTCGACGCCGCCGACGAGGACATCCTGCTCGATGAGATCGAGCTGTCCAGTTTCGGCTACGAGTCGGCCTACGACGCCGCGACGCGTTACCTCGATACGATAGAAACCCGGCCGGACGCGATCTTCACCTGGAGCGACACGGCGGCGATGGCCTTCATCTCGGCGTTCCGGGAATCCGGCGCCAGCGTCCCCGACGAGGTCTCGGTCGTCGGCTACAACGACATCCCGGCCGCGCATTATTTCAGTCCGCCGATCACGACGATCCGCCAGGACACCCGCCAGGCCGGCCGCATGCTGGCCGCCAAGCTGCTGCGCATCGTCGACGGCGAGCAGCCGGCGTCGGCGCAGATTCGCACCGAGCTGATCGAGCGCGAGACCTGACCGGCCGCTGTGGAGCGCGCCGCGGGCTCGTTGTGGGAGCGAGCTTGCTCGCGATCTCCCCCGGCAGAACGCGCGTTACAATAGCGCCATGGACGACCCCGATCTCAAGCTCCTCGTCGCGCTCGTCGTCGCGATCGTCGCCGGTCTCCTCGGCTGGCACTACCGCGACGCGCTGTTCCCGGCGCAGGAAGCCGCCCCCGTCGCCGCCCGGCCCGCGCCCGCACAGCCCGCCGCCGAGTCCGGCCCGGCCTACCCGATGCCCGGGCCGGCGGAACGGGATCAGGCCGCGCGCGAACTCGTGCCGCTGCCACCGCTCGACGACAGCGACGCCTACTTCCTTCTCGAGATCGGACACGCCTTCGGTCCCGCGGTCGAGTCCCTGCTCGTGCGCGAGGCCGTGATCGACCGGCTCGTGACGACCGTCGACAACCTGCCGCGCGCGAAGCTCCCCGAGCGGATCCGGCCCGTCGGCAACCTGCAGGACCCGTTCGTCGCCGGGCCGTCCGGGGACGCGGCCGCCGTCCTCGGGCACGGCAGCTTCGGCCGCTACGACCCGATCGTCGCGCGGATTCACTACGCCGACCTCGACGCGGTGTACGACACCTACCGGCGCTTCTACCCGCTGTTCCAGAAATCCTACGAGCGGCTCGGCTACCCCGACGCCTACTTCAACGACCGCCTCGTCGAGGTCATCGACCACCTGCTCGAGACGCCGGAGCCCGCGGGACCGGTCCTGCTGGCGCGCCCGAACGTGCTCTGGGAGTTCGCGGACCCCGAGCTCGAGGCGCTCTCGAGCGGGCAGAAACTGCTGCTGCGCATGGGCCCCGACAACGCCGCCACCATGAAGCGCCGCCTCGCCGCGTTTCGCGCCCTGCTGACCGGCACCGACACCGGCACCGGCACCGGTGACGACGAACCCGAAATAGGGTGACTGACACCTTTAGACTCGTTCTAAACGTGCCAGTCACCCTATTTCGGCGGGCGGGTTGATTTATATTTAGATATTTGTCTAAATATCTGTATGACGCCTCAGCAAACGGTCTGGAAAGCCCTGGCCGACCCGACGCGGCGCGGCATCATCCGCACGCTCAAGGCGGACTCGAAGACCGCCGGCGCGATCGCCGACGAGTTTCCGATGACGCGGGCCTCGCTGTCGCATCATTTCAACGTCCTCAAGGCGGCGGACCTCGTGCGGACCGAGCGGCGCGGACAGCACATCGTCTATTCGCTCAACACCTCGGTACTCGACGACGTCGCGGCGATCCTGATGGACCTGTTCGCGCCCGCCGGCGAAGACGACAAGGAGACGTTATGAACACCCGCATCGCCAACATCATCAGCATCGCCGGCATCGTCGCGCTCGGCGCGTATTTCGCCGTCATCTACCCGGACCTTCCCGACCCGATGCCGACGCACTGGAACGCGGCCGGCGAGGCCGACGGCTGGATGTCGAGGCCGGGCGGCACCGCCTCGCTCATCGCCGTCCCGGTCTTCATGTTCGTATTGTTCAAGCTGATCCCCGTGATGTCGCCGCGCGGTTTCCGCACCGAGTCGTTCACGGGCGTGCTCAACATCCTGATGACGACGGCGGTCGTGTTCGGATGCGTGATCGCCGTCGGCGCCGTCCGTGCCGCGCTCGGGTCGGACTTCGAGATGTCGACCTTCATCATGGGCGCCGTCGGCCTGCTGTTCATGGTCATGGGCAACTTCCTCGGCAAGGTGCGCAAGAACTTCTTCATCGGTATCCGCACGCCGTGGACGCTGGCGAGCGACGAGGTCTGGGCGAAAACGCATCGCCTGGGCGGCTGGTGCTTCGTCATCGCCGGTGCGCTCATCGCGATCGCCGCCGTCACGGCGCCCGGCATCCGCGGGATGGGCTACATCGTGATCGGCATGGTGCTGGTCCCCGTCGTTTACTCCTATCTCGCGTACCGGCGCATCGAGGGTTTTGCGCCGGACCCCGAGATCGAGGAGGAATAGCCCCTAGAGCGTCTCGGCGACCAGCGGCAGCAGCAGCGAGAAGCACGAGCCCCAGCCGACCTTCGACTCGACGTTGAGCCGGATGTCGAGCAGTTTCGCGATGCGGTCGACGATCGTCAGGCCGAGGCCCAGGCCCGCGTTGCGCCCGGCCCGGTCGTACTCGACGCGGTAGAACTCGTCGAAGATGCCCGTTAGATGGTCGTCCGGGATGCCGATGCCCGTGTCGCAGACCTTGAGGCGCAGGCCGCCGTCCTCGCGCAGGCAGCGCACCGTGATCCTGCCTTTCTCCGTGTAACGGATCGCATTCGACAACAGGCTGCGCAGCGCCTGCATCAGCAGGTTCGGGTCCGTGTGGACGACGTCGTCCGACGATGCGATCTCGAGCTCGAGTTTCTTCGCTTTCGCGCTGCCGCGGAACTCGCGGTCGAGTTTTTCGAGGATCCGGTCGACCTGCACCCGTTCGATACTCGCTTCGACCTGGCCCGATTCGATGTCCGTGATGTCGAGCAGGGAGTTCATCAGATCGCTCAGGTGCCCGAGCGCCTCGCCCTGCGCCCCGAGCATTTCCTGCGCCTTGGCTTCGCCCGAGGTGCGGCGCAGCGCCGCGTTGAGCAGCACGAGCGTCTGCAGGTGGTGTCGGATGTCGTTGCTCGCCGACAACATGAAGCGGAGCTTCGCCGCGCGCGCCCTGTCGGCTTCCAGTGCGGCGAGACGCAGTTCCTCGTCGGCCTTGCGGCGCCGCGTCACCGCCAGCCAGCTGCCGCCGACGGCGGTCAGCCAGATCGCCGACAGCGCGAGTAGCCGGTTCGCGACGACCATCCACGGAATGCCCGCGGGCTCCGAGAGGAGGTAGCCCAGCATCGTGAGCAGGGAAACCGCGCCCGCGACGACGAAGGTCTGTTGCCATTTCGGCAGCCAGAGTGCGACGAGCACGGCGGGCACATAGGCGACCCCCGCCGCAACGCCCAGCGGCAGCCGAAAGACGTCGACGACGAAAACGGCGCCCGCGAGCGCCGCGCATATCAGCCAGATATGCGTTTCCGACGGGCTTCCGCCCGGGCGGCTCAAACCCATTTGCCGATACTGCCCCCTTCCATGCCCGTCATGCAGGCTACTAAGCGGCCCGCGGCGCATGAATACGTAATGGCCGCTACGCGCCGTCCGCGGCGGCGCCCGGCTAAACGCTTTGCCGCGCTGGCGCATCTAATCCGGAACAACAGCCGTTCGCTGAAGGAGTTACCGCTCTGACTATCGCAGACACATCCGGTCAGGACGTGGCGCTCGCGCCGCGCGATCCGCGCCGCAGGCGCCTGATCCTGGCGGGGATCGCCGTCGCGGCGATCGTCGCAATCGTGACCGCCGCGCCCTGGATCAAGCGTTGGGCCGACGCTACCGTGAGCGTACCGTTCGAGCGTGTGCGCACGGCGACCGTGACGCGCGGCAACCTCGTGCGCGACGTCTCCGTGCAGGGCCGCGTCGTCGCCGCGGTCAGGCCCACGCTGTACGCGACGGCGCCCGGGACCATAAGCCTGAGCGTCGATGCCGGCGAGCGCGTCATCGCGGGCCAGGTGCTGGCGACGGTCGACAGCCCGGAGCTCACGAACCGGCTCGAGCAGGCCGAGGCCGTGCTCGCACAACGCGAGCTCGACCTCGAGCGCCAGCGTATCGAGACCCGCCAGCTGACGCTCGAGAAGCGCAAGGCCGCGGATCTCGCCGAGGTGGCCGTCGTGGCCGCGCGCCGGGAGCAGCGCCGCGCCGATGAGGCGAACCGCGTCGGCGCCATTCCGGAGATCGATTTCGAGAAGGCGCAGGACGACCTGCGCAACGCGGAGCTCGCCTTCCAGCACGCCATCGCCGACGCCGAACTCTACGAGGAGCGCCTGGCCTTCGAACTCAGGGCGACGGAATTCGAAGTCGACGCCCAGCAACTCGTCGTCGGCGACCTGCGCCGCCAGGTCGACGAGCTGTCGATCAATTCGCCGGTGAACGGCATCGTCGGCGACCTGCTGGTCGACCAGAAAGCCGCCGTCACCCGCGACACGCCGGTCATGGCCGTCGTCGACCTGTCGCGCTTCGAGATCGACGCCATGATCCCCGAAGGCTATGCCGACGACCTCGCGATCGGCATGACGGCGAAGATCCTTGCAGGCGGCAACCGCTACCGGGGCGAACTCGTCGCCGTATCGCCCGAGGTCGTCAACAACCAGGTCGCGAGCCGCGTGCGCTTCGCCGGCGAGATACCGACCGGCCTGCGCCAGAACCAGCGCCTGACGACACGCATCCTGCTCGCCGAGCACACCGACGTCCTCATGGTGCAGCGCGGGCAATTCCTCGACAGCGGCGGCGGACGCCTCGCGTACGTGGTCGGCGACGATCGCATTGCGCAGCGGCGCCGGATCCGGACCGGCGCCTACAGCCTCGGCGCCGTGGAGATCCTGGCGGGGCTGCAGCCCGGCGACACCATCGTCATTTCGAACCTCGACCCGTTCCGCGGTGCGGAGACGGTTCTCCTCACCGACTGACGCATAGCAGGGAGTCAAGCCATGCTGATCATGAAAGACGTATCCAAGATATACCGCACCGACACGGTCGAGACGCACGCCCTTCGCGGCTTCTCGCTTATCGTCGACGAGGGTGAGTTCGTCTCCGTGACCGGACCCTCCGGTTCCGGCAAGACGACGTTCCTGAACATCGCGGGACTGCTCGAGGAGCTGACGGGCGGGACCTACGAGCTCGACGGGCGCGACGTATCGAAGCTCAGCGACAAGGAGCGCTCACGCGTGCGCAACGAGAAGATCGGCTTCATCTTCCAGAGCTTCAACCTGATCCCCGAGCTCGACGTCTACGACAACGTCGACGTGCCGCTGCGCTACCGCGGCTTCGACGCGGCCGAGCGCAAGCGCCGCATCATGAGCTGCCTCGAGCGCGTCGGCCTCGCCTCGCGCACCGCGCACTTCCCGGCGCAGCTCTCGGGCGGACAGCAACAGCGCGTCGCGATCGCACGCGCGCTGGCCGGCGAGCCGCGCTTCCTGCTGGCCGACGAGCCGACCGGCAATCTCGACACCCACATGGCGGACAGCGTCCTCGACCTGCTTGCCGAGATCAACGAGGGCGGCACGACGATCATCATGGTCACCCACGAGCTGACGCTGGCCGACCGCGCCCGGCGCAACCTGTTTGTCCGCGACGGGGAGATCCACGACGGGCCGCCCGAGCTGCATTTCGCGGCCGCGGCGAGCGCCTAGGGGGACGGCATGTTTCGTTACTACGCCAAGCTCGGCCTGCTGAGCATCCGCGCCAACCCGGCGCTGAGCGCGCTCATGGTGGCCGCCATCGCGATCGGCATCGGCGCGTGCATGACCATCGTCACCGTGCGCCACGTCATGGCCGACAATCCGATCGAGCACAAGAACGAGCGGCTGTTCCACGTGCAGCTCGACAACTGGAACCCGAACGATCCCTACGACGAACCGAACGAGCCGCCCGAGCAGGTGACCTATCTCGATGCGACGGCGCTCCTCGAGGCCGGGCGGGCGCAGCGCCAGGTCATCAGCTTCAAGTCGAGCCGCGTGATACAGCCCGACGGCGACGAAGCCCGCCCGTTCCAGGAAGTGCTGCGCGCAACCTCGGCGGATTTCTTTGCGATGTTCGACGTGCCGTTCCGCTACGGCTCGGGCTGGGATGCCGCCGCCGATCGCGGCGAGGAGCGCGTCGCCGTGTTGTCGAGCGCCATGAACGACCGGCTGTACGGCGGCGAGGACTCCACGGGCCGCCTGCTGATGATGAACAACGAGCCGTTCCGGATTCTCGGCGTGCTCGACGACTGGCACCCCGTGCCGACCTTCTACGATCTCAACAACAACCCGTTCCAGGGCCCCGAGCAGATCTACGCGCCGTTCTCGACGGCCGTCGCGGGCGAATGGGGCAGCACCGGCAACAACAGCTGCTGGAAACCGCCCGAGGAAGGCGGCTACGAGGGCTACCTGGCCTCGGAGTGCGTATGGATCCAGATGTGGGTCGAGCTCCCGGACGAGAGCGGGAAAGCGGCTTACGCGCAGTTCCTCGACGACTACGTCACGGAGCAGAAGCAGCTCGGGCGTTTCCCGCGCGAGCTCAACAACCGGCTCAGCACGCCCGGGGAATGGATGATCGACCGCGAAGTCGTCGACGAGACCGTCGGCGTCCTGCTCGCGCTCTCCGTGCTGTTCCTCCTCGTGTGCCTGCTCAACACGATCGGCCTGCTGCTCGCCAAGGTCATCCGCCGGAGCAACGACATCAGCCTGCGCCGCGCGCTGGGCGCGAACAGGGCCGAGCTCTTTCGACAGTACATCGTCGAGGCCGGCATGATCGGCGTCGCCGGCGGCCTGGCCGGCATCGGCATGACCTGGCTCGGCCTGCGCGGTATCGAGAACGTCTTCGCCGGCTACGACTTCATCGAGCACCTCGTGACGATGGACTGGCAGATGGTCGGGCTCGCCGTGGTGCTGGCGATCGTATCGGCGCTCGGCGCGGCGCTCTACCCGACCTGGCGCGCCTGCCGCGTCTCGCCCGCGACGACGCTGCGCATCCAGTAGACGAGATTCAGGAGAACGACGATGGACACAGGACCGATCTGGCGGGCGATGCTGCGCAACAAGGCCGGCTTCGTACTGATCGCGCTGCAGATCGCGGTGACGCTGACGATCATGGTCAACGCCTTCGGCATCATCCAGGAACGCGCGGGCAAGATCGACCGCGACAGCGGCCTCGACGAGGCGAACACCTTCGCGCTGGCGAGCGTGCTGTACGCGGACTACGAGCGCGAGCAGCGCATGGCGCTGATCGACGAGGACCTCGACCTGATCCGCAGGCTGCCCGGTGTCGTGAACGCCGTCGCCTCGAACTCGTTCCCGTTGCGCCAGGGCGGCTGGTCGATGGGCCTGCAGCTCGAGCCGGGCAACCTGGGGCCGGAGTCGGTGAGCACGGCGATCTACTTCGTCGACGAGCACGGCGCCGAGACTTTCGACGTCGAGGTCGTCGACGGCCGCAACTTCACGGCCGGGGAGATCACCTGGTCCGATCCCGAGGACAATACCTGGCCGGCCTACGGCCTGATCACCGGGGCGCTGGCCGACGAGCTGTGGCCCGACGATCCCGGGCCCTACGTCGGCAGGACCGTGTTCATCAACGTCACCGACCCGGTGAACGTCGTCGGCGTCATCGACAAACTGCAGGCGCCGTGGGAGAGCTGGTCGGGCGTCGAGAAATCGATGCTCGTGCCGCAGCGCCGCCCGTCGGAGTTCGTCCGCTACATCGTCCGCACCGAAGCCGGCATGCGCGACGAGCTCATGCCCGAGGTCGAGTCGCTGCTCGCCGACAGCAACGAGGACCGCATCATCCGCGACGTGACGACGATGGACGAGACGCGCAAGCTCGCCTACGTCGGCGACGCGGCGCTGATAAAGATCCTGAGCTTCGTCGTCCTGCTGCTGACGGTCATCACGGCGCTCGGCATCGTCGGCCTCGCGAGTTTCAACGTGAGCCGGCGCACGCGGCAGATCGGCATCCGCCGGGCGCTCGGCGCCTCGAGGCCGGCGATCGTGCGCTATTTCATGGTCGAGAACTCGATCGTCAGCGCGATCGGCCTCGCGATCGGCGCGGCGCTCGCCATCGGCCTGAACATCGTCATGGTCGAGGCGTTCTCGCTCGAGCCGCTGGCCTGGTACGTCATCCCCGCCGGGATGATCGCACTGTGGCTCGTCGGCCAGGCCGCGGTCGCGGGCCCGGCGCGGCGCGCGAGCCGCATCCCGCCGGCGCTGGCGACGCGCCAGACCTAGCCCGTACGGGCCGCCGGCGCGGATGGCGTCGCCTTGCGGCAGCCGTGTAAGCTGAGGCATGGCCGACGACATCCTGATCCGCCACGAGCTGCGCCCCGGCGACCTCGGCCGCATCATCGCGCTGCACGGCCGCTGCTACGCCGCCCTGCCGGGCTACGGCATCCGGTTCGAGGCCTACGTCGCACGCACGGTCGCGCAATACGTACTCGATGCCGGCGCCGGCGGCAGGATCTGGCTGGCCGAACGCAGCGGCGCGCTCGCCGGCTGCACCGCGATCGTGCTGCACGGCGACGGCTGCGGCCGGCTGCGCTGGGTGCTCGTCGCCCCCTCCGCCCGCGGCCTCGGCCTCGGCAGGCAACTCGTCGACCGGGCGCTTCGATACTGCCGCGACGCGGATTGCCGCGAGGTGTGGCTGGAGACCACGAACGGCCTGCCCGCCTCCCGGGCGCTGTACGAATCGCTCGGCTTCGAGGTGACCCGGAACGAACCCGAAGAACTCTGGGACGGCGTCAGACCGCTCATCCGTATGCGACTTGTGTTGCGTTAGAGCCCACCGCCGCACACGGGCGCTACTATACTCTTTGAGTGTCAGGAACGAATGCGCGGACACGGCGTCCGCGAGTTCGGAAACACCGCACACACATCAAGGGGGATTCAATGAAACCGTTTAATCGGACAGGAGCGCTGTCGTTCGCCCTGGCCTGCGCCGTTGCGATAAGCGCAACGCCCGCCCGCGGGCAGAGCGTCAACGAAGAAGGATTCATCGAGGAAATCGTCACGACGGGCACGCGCAAGAAAGGCCAGTCGCCCACCGAAACGCTGTCGCCGATCGACGTACTGAGCGGCGAGGCCTTCGTCAACCAGTCGACCTTCGACGTCACGGAGGCGCTGACCAGGATCGCGCCGTCCCTGAACACCCAGCGATTCCCGATCGCGGACGGCACGGCCGTCATCCGGCCCGTCACGCTTCGCAACATGTCGCCGGACCAGACACTGGTGCTGCTCAACGGCTCACGGCGGCATCGCTCGGCGCTGGTCAACCTGCAGTTCTCGCCGCTCGGGACGATCAACACCGGTGCGCACCCGGTCGACTTCGCCATGATCCCGTCGGCCGCGATCGAGCGCGTCGAAATCCTGCGCGACGGTGCGTCGGCGCAATACGGCTCGGACGCGATCTCCGGCGTCGTCAACGTCATCCTCAAGGACGCCAACGAGGGCGTCAGCGTGTCGTTGCAGACGGGCGAATACTCGGCGGGCGACGGCGCGCGCACCACGATCGGCGCCAATGCCGGTTTCGCAGTCGGCAATACGGGCTTCGTCAACGCGACGCTCGAGTTCTCCGAGGCCGACCGCACCTCGCGCGGCACGCCGCGCTTCGACTGCCCGGACCGCATTGCGGCGGTCGGCGTCGAGAACGTCCCGCTCGACGGCCTGTGCCAGCGCTGGGGCGATCCCGACGTCGAGACGACGAAGCTGTTCGTGAACGCAGGGATCGACATCGGCAACAACATGGAGCTCTTCGGCACGCTGAGCTATGGCGAGAGCGAGTTCCGTTCCGATTTCTTCTACCGGCCGGGCTACATCCCGGGCACCGGCGGCAGCGGCGCACTGCTCGTCGACGACGGCAGCGGCCTGCCGGCGGACGCGCCGCAGGCACTCGT
>JAKSCZ010000635.1 GCA_022360335.1 Pseudomonadota bacterium | reverse complement strand
GTTCCCGGCGCGATAGTCGTTGAGGTATCGGTAGTAAGCCATGAGCCGCCCCAGCGTCGCCGGGTCGCGCTGATTGAGCAACAGCTTGATCTTCTCCTGCCGGCCGCTCATGTAGGCCGTGCGAAGCTGCGCGGCGAGCGCCTCGGATTCCCGGTCGAGGTGCCGTTCGCGATCCGCCAGTTCGCCCTCGAGCGTCCGTTTCCCGGCCGCCGCGGACTGCCGCTCGCGCTCGATGTCGGTAAGACGCGCGCGCAGCTCCGCGATGCCGACCTCGGCTTCCTGCAGCTCCGCGCTCAGGCGGTCGCGTTCGCCGGCAGCGGCGTCGAGGCTCTGCTTGAGCGCCGAGATCCTGTCGCGCACCTCCTCGAGTTCCCGCTCCTTTATTTTCGCGACGCCGGCATCCCGGGCGCCGGCGGCGGCCGCGAACAGCAACAGGAGGAAGACGCAACGACGAGGCATGGGGGCGAGTGTAGCGTCCCGGGACTATTCCCTCTTCCCCAAACAGGTATAATTCCCGGTTTTGGCATCTTCGTGGCGCGCGTCCTGCGCCGAATCGACTGATTCATGGAAAGAATTTTCGAATTTGCGGGCAATCATCCGTTGCTGGCAGGAGCGCTGGTCGCCGGCGTCCTGCTGCTCGTGTTCTCCGAGTTGCGCCGCAAGGCCGGCGGCCTGATCGACATCGAAGCCGCAGAGGCGGTCAAGCTGATCAACAACGGCGCCGTCATCGTCGACCTGCGCAGCGCCGACGCCTTCGGCGCCGGCCACATCGTCAACGCCCGCAACATCCCCTCCGACGAGCTCGATGCCAGGATGTCGACGCTCGAGCAGTTCAAGTCGAAACCGATCGTGGCCGTTTGCGACGCCGGTGTCTCGTCGCGGCGCGCCGTGGCGGCGCTGCGCCGGAAAGGACTCGAGAGCGTCTACAGCCTCAAGGGCGGCATGTCGGGATGGTCGCAGGCGGGACTCCCTGTCGTCACCGGCAAGAAGACGAAGAGCAAATCCGACAAGGGCAAGAAACGCGGCTAGCGCGTAGCTTGCGTTACGGTGGACGGCCCGCCGGGACGGCCACGCAACCTGAGAAACGGGAAACATCATGGCGGAAAAGGAAAACTCAAACGACAAGCAACTTGCCATCAGCAAGATCTACCTCAAGGATTGTTCGTTCGAATCGCCGCGGTCGCCGGCGATCTTTCGCACCAGCGAGTGGAAGCCGCAAACGAATCTCAACCTGCGCAGCTCGCACGCCGACGTCGAGGACAACTTCCACGAGGTCGTTCTGACGATCACGATCGAGGCCAGGGACGAGGACAAATCCCTCTTCCTGATCGAATTGCAGCAGGCCGGCATCTTCGAGATTGCGGGTTACGAAGGTGAGGAGATGCAGGCGATCGTCGGCAGCTTCTGCCCGAACATCCTCTTTCCGTATGCGCGCGAGACGATCGCGGCGATGATCCAGAAAGGCGGTTTTCCCGAATTCGTCCTGCAGCCGATCAACTTCGATGCCCTGTACCTGCAGGCCAAGCAGCAGCAGGCCCAGGGGGCGGCCGCGGAGGCACACTGATCAGCCGGGATGCGCCGCAAGCGATCGCCGTCATCGGCGCCGGATCCTGGGGAACGGCGCTCGCGCTGCAGTTCGCTCGCGTCGGCTGCGACGTTCGCCTCGGCGGCGTCGTCGAACTCGAACTCCTCGAAAAAATGGTCTCGGACCGGGAGAACGAACGCTACCTTCCGGGCGCCGGCTTTCCGCCGAAGCTCTCGGTCCATCCGGACCTCGGCGAATGCCTCGGCGGCGCACGGGACGTTCTCGTGGTCGTTCCGAGCCACGGCCTGCGCGATACGCTGACTGAGATCAAACCGTTCCTCGGCGCCGACTCCAGAATCTGCTGGGCCACGAAAGGCTTCGAACTCAGCACGGGCAAGCTCCCGCACCAGGTGGCCGCCGAGGTTCTCGGCCCGGACGTTCCGGTCGCGGTCCTGTCCGGGCCGACGTTCGCCAAAGAGGTCGCTGCCGGCCTGCCGACGGCAATGACGATCGCATCCGGCGACGGCGAGTTCGCGCGTGCGCTCGCCGAAACGATCTCGAGCGACAGCTTCCGTGCCTATACGTCGGACGACATGGTCGGTGTCGAGGTGGGCGCTGCGGTCAAGAACGCGCTGGCCATCGGCGCAGGCATTTCCGACGGCCTGGGCTTCGGCGCCAATACGCGCATCGCACTGATCACCCGGGGCCTCGTCGAGCTGATGCGTCTCGGGGTGGCGCTCGGCGCAAGGCGGGAAACCTTCATGGGGCTTGCCGGCATGGGCGATCTCGTCCTGACCTGCACCGACGACCTGTCCCGCAACCGCCGCATGGGCCTTGCGCTCGCGGCCGGCAAGACGATCGAGGAAGCGCAGGCGGAGATCCGGCAGGTGGTCGAAGGCGTCACGGCGGCGAGAGCCGTGCACGACGTCGCCGCGAAGCTCGGCATCGAAATGCCGATCGTCAACCAGGTCTACCGGATCCTCTACGAGGGCGCGACGCCGCGCGAGGCCGTGGGCGCGCTCATGAACAGGGAGCTCAAGTCGGAAACCGATCGCGGATAAGCGCCCGGCCGGCGCGGCGAATTCGCGGTCGAGGACCGAATTCCATGTAGAATCGCGCTCCAATGGCGAACGATCCGCTCAAGACGACCTTCTGCGGCCTGGAAATGGCATCGCCGATCGTGCTGCTGTCGGGCTGTGTCGGCTTCGGCGAGGAATACACGCGGGTCGAGGGTTTTTCCAACGAGGACGTCGGTGCGGTCTGCCTCAAGGGGACGACGGGCCGGCCGCGCCTCGGCAACCCGCCACACCGCGTCTGCGAGACGCCGGACGGCATGCTCAACGCCATCGGCCTGCAAAATCCGGGCGTCGATCGCGTCGTCGACGAGATTCTCCCGGGTCTCGACTTCGACGAGACGCGCTTCATCGCCAACGTCTCGGGCTCGACGATCGAGGAATACGGATACGTCACCGGGCGCTTCGACGAATCGGATATCGATGCCATCGAGATCAACATCTCCTGCCCGAACGTCAAGGAAGGCGGCGTGCAGTTCGGCAGCGATCCGGAGATGTCGGCCCGGGTCGTCGCCGCATGCCGCGAACGCACGAAGAAACCGCTGATTACGAAGCTGTCGCCCAACCAGACCGACATCCGGGAAAACGCCAGGCGCTGTATCGAGGCCGGCACGGACGGCTTCGCCGTCATCAACACGCTCATGGGCATGGCGATCGACGCCGAGACGCGCCGGCCGATCATCGGCAACGTGCGCGGCGGGCTGTCCGGCCCCGCGATCAAACCGGTCGCACTGCTCAAGGTCCGGCAGGTGTACGAGGTCGCCAGGGACCATGACATCCCGATCATCGGGCAGGGCGGCATCGCATCGGCGACCGATGCCATCGAGTTCCTGGTTGCCGGCGCGTCGGCCGTCGGCGTCGGCACCGCACTGTTTTACGACCCGCTCGTGTGCACGAAAATAAACGCCGGTATCGCCGATTACCTTGCGAGACACGCGCTGGCCGGCGTGGCCGATCTCACGGGTACGTTGCGGCTCTAGCGAACGGAGCGCGTTGCGGCCGGGTCAGCCGTCGAGATGCAGCGCCTTGATCTTGCGCGTCAGCGTATTGCGCCCCCAGCCGAGCAGCCTGGCCGCTTCCTGGCGGTGTCCGTTGGTGCGGGCGAGCGCGAGCTCGATGAGCGTTTTCTCGAACTCGGGCAAGGCGGCGTCGAGCAGCGGCTT
>JAKSCZ010000451.1 GCA_022360335.1 Pseudomonadota bacterium | reverse complement strand
TTTCTCGACTGCATGAGTTGTGGCTTCGGCGCGGTCATCCTGTTCTTCATGATCATCAATTCGCATGTCAATGCGACCACCGAGAACGAGAACGCCGAGCTCATGGCCGAGACCAGCCGGCTCGAGATCGAAGTACTCGAAGGCCGAAAGAACCTGGCGTTGAAGCGCAACACGATCCAAAAGCTCGAGACGGAGACCGAGGACGCCGAGTCGCAGATCGCCCGGATCATCGCGCTGATCCGGGAACTGCAGGCGGAACTCGACAAATACGACAAGGACACGCTGGCGAAAATCGAGCGCGTCGAGAAACTGCAGTCCGATATCGAGTCGCTCGAGGAGGAAGTCAGGCGCCTGCTCGCGATCAAGCGCGAACAGGACCAGGCAGGCGAACGGATCCGCACGTTCAAGGGCGAGGGCGACCGGCAATACCTGACGGGGCTCAGGCTCGGCGGCGAGCGCACGCTGATCCTCGTCGACCGCTCGGCGAGCATGCTGGACGACAAGCTCATCAACGTCATCCGCCGACGCAATCTGCCCGAGTCCGAGCAGCTCCGTGCGCGCAAGTGGCGGCAGGCGATCGCGACCGTCGACTGGCTGACGTCGCAGTTCCGGGAGACCGACCGGTACCAGATATACATGTTCAACAACGTGACGCAGCCCGTCATCAAGGGAACCGACGGCGTCTGGCTGACGGCCGGCGACGGCGTGCAGCTCGACGAGGCCGTGCGCGTGCTGCGCCGTACGCCGCCGAAAAACGGCACGAACCTGCATTCGGCGTTTGCGGTCGCGAAGTCGCTGTCGCCGCGCCCGGACAACATCATCCTGCTCGTCGACGGAATGCCGACGATGGAAGCGGCGACATCGGACCGCGACTACATCGGGCCCAACGATCGCCTGGGCATCTTCGCGCGCGCCGTGCGCGAGCTGCCGTCGGGCATTCCGGTCAACGTCATGTTGTTCCCGATGGAGGGCGATTTCAACGCGCCGGTCTCGTTCTGGTCGCTGGCGCTGACCTCCGGCGGCTCGTTTCTGACCGTCAGCCGGGACTGGCCGTGAGGGAAGAAGAATGGCGCGACGACGCAAAGTAGAAGCCTTCAGCCTGTCGTTTCTCGACTGCATCTGCTGCGGTTTCGGCGCGATCATCCTGTTGCTCGTGCTCAGCAAGATCTACGAACCCGTCGTCATCGAGGAGGCGGAGGAGAACCTGGAGCAGCTCATCGCGCTGTTGCAGGAAGAGCTTTTCGATCTGCGCGGCGAATCGACGATTCTCGATCGCACGCTGAAAAAGGTCGAGGACGATGCGATGGCGACCCGGACCGAGCTCGCGGATCTGCAGGGCGATCTCAACCGGATTCGCGGACAGTACGAAGCGAGCCGTCAGGAAGAGGAAGCGACGATCGACGAGGGCGAGTTGCGCGCCGCACGGCAACGCCTGACCGAGGAGATGAAACGCCTGCTGCCGTACTATCGGCGCAGCGACGCCGATGCCGTGGCCGGTATCCCGGTCGACAGCGAATACATCATTTTCGTCATCGATACGTCGAACAGCATGCAGAGTTACAACTGGGCGCTCGTGCAGCGCAAGCTGCGCGAAGCGCTCGAAGCCTACCCGACCGTCAAAGGCATACAGGTAATGAACGACGACGGGCAGTACATGTTCCCGGGGTATGTCGGTCGCTGGATACCGGATTCGCCGGGACGCCGGCAGGCCATCGTCAACCGCATGCGGACCTGGACCGCGACGAGCGACAGCAATCCCGTCGACGGCATCCTGGCCGCGATCGAAACCTTCTGGGACGCGGACAAGAAGATCAGCATCTACGTCTTCGGCGACGACTTCGCGGGTGACATGAACATCGACCAGGTCATCGGCACGATCGACCGCCGTAACCGCGTCCAGGCCGACGGCACGCGCCGCGTGCGCATACACGGCGTCGGTTTCCCGCGCGGCTTCCGCGGCGGCGGCCGCATCCCTCCGACGGCCATTCGCTTCGCGACGCTGATGCGCGTGCTGTGCGACCGCAACGGCGGCACCTTCGTCGCACTGACCGACTCCAACCGCTGACATGCGCCAGAAACCTCGTGCGATTTCGAGGTAATCCGCCACGCGGCGGATTTTTGCCGACGTGGAAAGGAGGTTCTTGAGCTGTCCCGCTACGTAATCGTAGGGCCGATGCGCAAACTTCATCGGGCCACTTTTCGCCACAATTGATCGCAAGCTTTCCACGATGGCGCCGTTTCGCGCGCCCGATTGCTGCGTGTAATGGATTCCGAAGGCGGCCGCAGTGGCCGATCACAAGGAGATCAAGACATGCGTAATACCCCCATAGCAATCATCGCTTCCGTCGCGGTCCTGTGCGCCGGTCCGGCGGCTGCCGCGGCGGCATCGAAGGAGGAGAACATCGGCGTCGGCTCCGGTGCGCTGATCGGCGCCGCCGCCGGCGGGCCCGTCGGTTTCGTCATCGGCGCCGCGATCGGCGCCAAGATCGGCGACACGATGCACCGGAAGAACGAGCAAATCGCGCAGCTCGAAGGCTCGGTCGATAGCTCGACCGCGACCGTTGCCCGCCTCGGGCGGGACATCGATGCGCTCGGCGGAGAAGTCGAACGCCTGCGCGACCTGGCACGGCCCGAACTCGTCAGCCTGATGCAGGCGGGTATCGCCATGGACCTGCTGTTCCGCACCGACGAATCGGTCCTGGCCGATACCACCGACGTACGGCTCAACCGGCTTGCGTCGACGCTGGCCGGCATGGGAGACATTCACATCCGTCTCGACGGTTTCGCAGACGAGCGTGGCGATGACGATTACAACCAGGCTCTGTCGGAGAAGCGCGTCCGGTTCGTGCGCGAC
>JAKSCZ010000456.1 GCA_022360335.1 Pseudomonadota bacterium | reverse complement strand
TCATCGAAACCGTGGAGCCCTCCGAGGAACTCAAGGGCTGGATAGAGGCCGACTGGGGTAACGACAATACCTACGCCTACCGCGGCGCCGCAGGCGGCCCGCTCGTCGGCGACACGCTGCTCGGGCGCATCGCGGTGTCGAAACGGCACACGGACGGCACTTTTACGAACGTCAATACCGGTGTGGACGTGCAGCGATACGAGGACCTGAGCGCGTACGGCGTATTGCGCTACAGGCCCAGCGACACGCTTACCGTCGACCTGCGGATCGGCAATACGTCGATCGACGGCGCCGGGACCGCTTTCGTCGCCCAACTGACCGCCGAAGGCTATGACGCCAACGACGCCTCGCGGCCGTTCGAGTCGGATCTCGAGGGGTTCCAGGGCCAGGATATCGCGACGGCCTCTCTGAAGGTGGACGCGGAGATCGGCGCCGGCACGCTGACCTACTCGATCGCCAGTTACGATATGGACCGCCATTACTCGATCGGCACGATTCCCTATCGCTACTACCCGGCCGGTCTTTCGCAGTACCAGTTCAGGACGTACCAGTCGCTCTCCCACGAACTGCAGCTGACGTCGAACGACGACGGCGCATTGCAGTGGATCGTAGGCGCCTTCTATGCCGACATCGACACGCGGACGGCGAATGTCGTCACGACCCGGCCGGAAGGCGTCTCCACGCCCGAACTCAAGATCTGGCCCGCGGATTCTCCGTGGCCGACCCTCGCCTACGCGGACGACGCCGGCCACAGCGACGCTTATGCCGTGTACGGCAACTTGTCGTACAACTTCAGCGATGCGCTCCAGGCAGTCGTTTCGCTGCGCTACGACAGCGAAGAGCGCACCCGCACGGACGTTGCCTACGGCTGGTCGCCGAATCCCGGCGAGTTCGTCGAAAAGACCTGGAGCGAGCTGCAGCCCAAGGCTTCGATCAGCTACGCTTTTTCCGATGGCCAGATGATCTACGCCACGGTCGGCCGCGGTTTCAAGAGCGGCGGCTTCAACCCGACCGGCACCGCGGCCTCGATGAGACAGTTCAACCCGGATTCGACGATCAAGGACATCGTCGATGCGTCGGTGGTGGACAGCGTCGAGGTGGGCTACAAGGCGATGCTGCTCGACCAGCGGCTGCGTTTCTCGCTTGCCGGTTTCTACCAGACCATCGAGAACGCGCAGTCGTTCGAGTACAACCTGGCGCTCGCTTTCAACGGCATTTCCACCGCCAAGGAAGGTCGCGTGAAGGGCGTGGAAGTCGAGGCGGAGTGGGCCGTGACCAACCGCCTGACGCTGGCCGCCAACTACGGCCTGCAGGACTCGGAACTGACCGATTTTCCGGACGACCGGACCCTCGAAGGCAACTGGCTCCCCAACGTGCCGCGCAATACGGGCAACGTCGGCGGGCAGTGGCAGGTGCCGTTGAGCGGAGGATGGACGGCATCGGCGCGGGTCAACTACCGGATCGAGGGAGCGCGTTATTTCAACTGGCCGAACACGCCCGGTACCAAGCGCGACTCCGTCGATCTCCTGGACGCACAGTTCGCAATCAGAAACGACAGGTTCTCCTTCATGCTGTGGGGCAAGAATCTCACCGACGAACTGTATTTCGACGACTATGTGCCGGTCATCCCGATCGCCGGCGCCGCCTACAAGGCACCGCTTCGCACCTACGGCCTGAAGGTCAGGTGTGACTTCTGATTGCCGCGACGGCTGCGCTGCGGGGTATCCCGCGGCGCGCCCGCAGGGCCCGTGCGCGCAACAGGAAGGGCGGCCGCAACTATGCTGATCGAAGACAACGTGGCGATGGTAACCGGGGGTGCGTCGGGACTCGGAGAGGCGACCTGCGACGCGCTTGCCGCACGCGGCGCGCGGGTCGCGGTGGTCGACATCGACGGTGACCGGGCCGATACGGTGGCCCGGCGCACAGGCGGTCTGGCTGCGCGCTGCGACGTCGCCGACGAGGATCAGGTCGAGGATACGGTCAAGCGCGTAGTGGACGAACTCGGTGCGCCGCGCATACTGGTGAACTGCGCCGGCATTTCGGAATCGTCGCTGGTCGTCAACCGCAAGGGCGTACCGAATCCCCTGGCGAATTTCCACCGGATGATGGCCGTACACGTTCAGGGCACCTACGACACTATCCGGCTCGTCGCTGCGACCATGCTGGGACAAGCCCTGCTCGAAGACGGTGAACGCGGAGTCGTCATCAACACGTCGTCGGTAGCGGCCTTCGACGGACAGATCGGCGCCGCCACGTATTCATCCGCCAAGGCCGCCATCGTCGGCATGACGATGCCGATGGCCCGCGAGTTCGCGGAATACGGTATCCGCGTCAATACCATTGCGCCGGGCCTGTTCATGACGGGGATGGCGGACCAGATCCGCGCCGACGTACTGGATCGCCTGCTGGCGAACGCCCCGTTCCCCAAGCGCTGGGGACGTCCTTCCGAGTTTGCGAGACTCGCCATCGAAGTCTGTGAGAACGTGATGATCAACGGCGCCGTCCTGAGGCTCGACGGCGCCTTCCGCATGCCATACAAGTGAGGACGTCCGCAGCCTGGCGCTGGGGGGTCGTGGCGCTGCTCTTCCTGGCGAGCGTCAACAACTACCTGGACCGGCAGGCGTTATCGGTGCTGGCGCCGGTACTGCGCGACGAATTCGGGCTGAACGCCTACGACTACTCGCTGGTGGTCAATGCCTTCC
>JAKSCZ010000339.1 GCA_022360335.1 Pseudomonadota bacterium | reverse complement strand
TTCCTGTTCAGCCCGAAGCGCTCGACGATGCCGGTCAGGGCTCTGTCGGGCGGCGAGCGCAATCGTGTCGTCCTCGCCAAGCTCTTCACGCGGCCCGCGAACCTGCTCGTTCTCGACGAACCGACCAACGACCTCGACATCGAAACCCTCGAGGTACTCGAGCAAAAGCTCTGCGAGTTCACGGGGACGCTCATCGTCGTCAGCCACGACCGGGAGTTCCTCGACAACGTCGTGACGAGCACGATCGTGTTCGAGGAAGACGGCAGAATACAGGAGTACGTCGGCGGCTACAGCGACTGGGCGCGGCGGGGTCACCGACTGACCGTGACGGACGACCCGTTCGATGCCCAACGCAGGAAACGCGCGGCGACTGAACGACGCAGGAACAGGACGCCGACCAAACTCAGCTACAAGGACCAGCGCGAACTCGATGCCCTGCCCGCCGAGATCGAGACGCTCGAGGCCGACATCGCGTCGCTGCAGGAAGTCGTCGCCGCACCCGGATTCTACGCACAGGACAAGGACGTCGTGCAGCAGACGCTGCGCGAACTCGGCGATGCGGAAACGCTGCTCGAGCGGTGCATCGAGCGCTGGGGCGAGCTCGAAACGCTGCGGGAGTCGTTCCCGGCTTAGTGCGAGCTGCGTCGTCCGGGTATTCCCGGACGACGAATTCCAGCGACAGGCAACACCGGTACGCCGGCATGTTGTGACGGAAGACGAACAACGAGTACTCGTCCGCATCGTACAGGCCGTACGGGTCCATCCTGCCGATGCGGCAGTCCTCGAAATAGGTCTTTCGCATGTGCTTCACGGCCGCGTTCGTCTGTTGCGTCTTGTTCGCGGCCACGGCAGCTCCTAAGGATGCGATGTTCCGAACAGCCTGTCGCCGGCGTCGCCCAGACCGGGCACGATGTACTTCCTGTCATCGAGCTTTTCGTCGATCGCCGCGGCGAAGATGGGCACGTCCCGATGCGCGCTTTCGACGAGTTCTATGCCCTCCGGGCAGGTTACGATGCAGATGACGACGATACTCGCGGCGCCGTTTCGCTTCAGCAGATCCAGCGCCGCCACGGCCGAGCCGCCGGTCGCCAGCATCGGGTCGATGACGATGCAGGTGCCTCCCTCGATCTGCGGCGGAAACCGCTCGTAGTAGGTTACGGGTTGCTTGGTTTCCTCGTCCCGATACAGACCGACGAAACCCACGCGCGCCGTTGGCGCAAGGTCGAGAATCCCGTCCAGCATACCGACCCCCGCACGCAATATCGGGACGACGACGAGATCCGTATCGATCATGCGGCAGGTCGCCGGGGCGACCGGCGTCTCCACGACGACCTCCTTCGTCTCGATCGTCTTGAGCGCCTCGTAGCAGATGAATTGCGTGATCTCCTTTGCCAGTTCACGGAAGCGCTTGTGACCGGTCCCGGCGTCACGCATGATCGCGAGCTTGTGCTGCACGAAGGGGTGTTCGATCAGGATAGCCACGATGCTTGCTCCTTACATCCGGGACACTAGCCGAAGTTCGCCGCCACGGACACGCCGATGTAGTGCGACAGGACGACGACTGCAACGGCGATACCGACGTGTTCGCCGATGATGAGCAGCGGCGATCCGCCCTGCGACTTCGCAAGAAAGTAGCTCAGGACGACGATCACCAGCATTCCCCAGACGACCGACGCGATGACCGCCGGACCGAGCGGCAGCAGAAGCAGCGGTACGGCGAAACTGATCGAGAATACGAATTTCGTCAGGAAGGTCGCGATCGTCGCCGACCAGACGTGCTCACTATCGGTGTCCGGATCGGACTCTTCGGCCAGATGGATGCCGAGCGCATCCGACATCGCGTCGGCAACGGCAATGACCAGGATGCCGCCCAGTACGGCAATGCTCGACTGCGTGCCGGAATGCAGTCCGACGATCAGCCCGATCGTCGTGATAACGCCGGACGTTGCGCCGAAAAAGAGGCCCGTTCGCGCGCCGTCGCTCTTCAGTATTCCCATGTTATTCCCGTCCCGACGTCATGCTGTACAGGCAGACCTCCTGCTCGTCTCCCGGCATTGTAAACACTTCGCTGGACGACGGCTCGCAAGGCCCATACCCGTAGTCGGCAAACAACTTCAGCGCACCGTTCTGCAGCTCGGTACGGGCCTCGTCGAGGGTCCGCACGCCGCGGTCCCCGACATTACGCACGAACGCCGGGTCGTTGCAGACGGCGAGCATCGGATCGGCGTCGTCGAGCGCGATGCGCCTGAGCCACAGCCGTTCGGTTTCGAGGCGCCGGTCGCCCATCAGAGTATCAGTTCCCAGTAACCCACATCGACCCAGCGGTCGAGCTTGAACCCGACTTCGGCGAACCGGCCGATCTTCCGGAAGCCCAGCTTCTCGTGCAAGCCGATGCTGACGTCGTTCGGCAACGATAGGCGTCACGACGCTTCCAGCGACCGGCATACGCGTAAGCGACAACGGAGCCTGCCCCTAAATCCCCATTCCGACCAGCAGGTCGATGACCTCGCGAATGAAGCGTTCGGCATTCGGGTGCCGGGTCGCGAAGTTCGCCTCGATTTCCTTGGCGCGATCGATGAGGTCGCTGACATCCGCATTCTCGTCGACGACGCTCTCGATCTCGTCGTCGAGATCGCGCATGAGCTTCTCGAGCTCATCGTCCGCATCGGTGCCCCCGATCTCTTCGCGGAGCCGGCCCAGCAGTTCC
>JAKSCZ010000411.1 GCA_022360335.1 Pseudomonadota bacterium | reverse complement strand
TGGGCTCGTTGACGAGTTTTTCCACAGCGCTCAATAGCCCGCCACGTGGCGGATTCTCGTATGGCTCGCCGAGATCGTCGTCGACCATGTCGACGGCGAAGTAACCGCAGTCGGGTACGGCGACACCGTCGGGGCGATAGAAGGTCCACGCGTCCCGGAAGTTCCTCCGGATACGGAATCCGCCTTCGTGAACCAACGTGTGATGCTTGGTACACAGCAGCATCAGGTTGTCGAGGCTCGTCTCGCCGCCGTTCGACCAGTGCTCGACGTGATGGCAGTGCAGGAAGCGGCGGTTCCTGCAGCCCGGGAAGCTGCAGCGGTCATGGTCCCGTGCCCGCACGGCCCGTTCGACGGACTTCGGGACGATGCGGCTCTTGCGGCCGATGCTCAGCGGCTGTCCGGCGTCCTCGGTCAGGACCACGGCCTTGCCGTCGCAGCACAGGCGCTTGACGCTCTCGATCGGCAGCGCCGAGCGACCATCGTTCCCGGCCAGGGCCGACCGGTCGACGTGGATGTTGACGAGGTAATTATCCGGACTGCCTTTCCCACCGTCGTCGCCGTTCAGGTACTCCTTGAGCATCGTCACGAAGGCATCGGCCTGGCGTTTGGACCATGAGGTGTCGACGAGATCGGGGAGCTTCAGACACGCGTCGTCTCTGGCCTTGTCGAGGGCTTTCTCGATCAGTTCGCCGGCATCGAGCGGCAGATCGACCGTAATCGTCATCACGGCCCGTCCGGCGTCCCGGCGTACACGCAGCGAGCGGTTCGCAAACGCCCGTTCGGCGACATCGATCGACGATGCGTCGCCCATGCGTAACTCCCGGCAACGTTCGGCAACGTGCACCGCCGTGTGCCGCAGGGCGAACGCCAGCAGCTCGTTCTCGTTGGCGCGGTTCGCCACGCGGGTCAGGGCGCGCACCTTGGCGTAGGAGAGCTCGCCGGTCGAGAACGACGCGGCGATCGACGGCAGCTCTTTCAGGGCACGCGCCGTGCGCACTTTCTCCCTTGCGGTCGTCATCGACAGATCACAGCGCCAGGCGAGCCACTCGGCACAATTCTCGAGTCCCCACTTGAGGAAGCCGGCCCGTTCTTCGAACTCGCGGATCATGACGAGCAGTTCGTAAGTCGCAAGGTTGATGCGGGTGCAGAGATTCAGGATGCTCCGCTCGAGTTCGTCGATCGGGCGGAGCTCGGATACGGTGCTTTCAACAGGCTTCACGGCTGTCTCCGGGGAAGGAACGAAGACCTGTTATTGTATTCCGGTAATTAGACGATAATTAGTTTAGAATCATGTGTTTATGACAAAAAATGGACAATTCAGGCGTGCGACAGCACCTCGAGCGCCCGCAGGACGTCGCGGCGGCTGATCTGGCCCACGAGCCGGTTCCGGTCCGTGACCGGGAAGCGGCGATAGCCCTTGTCGGCGAACAACTGCGCCAGGTCGACGATGCTCATCTCGGCATTGACCGTCTCGACGCCCTTCGACATGTAGTCGCCGACGGGACCGCCGAACATCTCGTGGTAGCCCGCCTGCAGCGCGACTTTCATGCAGTCGAATTCGGAGAGCATGCCGACGAGATTGCCCGCGTCGTCTACGACGGGCGCACCCGCGATGCGGTGCTCGACGAGCGTGTGAACGGCGTCCAGTACGGGCGTATCGGGCTTGAACGTCACGAGGGTCTTCGACATGTAGTCTTTGACGAGGCAGGACTTCAGGGGCATTTCAATTCTCCGTCTGCGCGCTCTCGCGCCGCTTGCGGCACCGGCCCTCGCCGCTGCAAAGTTCACACCCGCCGCCGTTCAGGCCGCCGCAGCTGCCGCTGATCGCCTTGCGGCCGTTGAGTACGCCGATGCTCATGCCCGCGACGACGAGCAACATGACGATGAAGCTGAGCAGGATGGTCGTCGTGATCATCGGATACCTGTGTGTTCGAACGCGGGTGAGCGGATTTCGTGAAGTCGGCCCCCTTCGCGGACCAGCATGTAGGCCGCGACGTTGAGCTTGTAGGCAAGCGAGGATCCGTCCTCGGGTCCGAGGACGAGTATAGCCGTCGCGATCGCGTCCGCGTAGGCGGCAGACGGGTGAACGACCGTTACGGCCGCCATGCCGTGACTGACCGGGCGGCCCGTGCGCGGGTCGATCGTGTGCGAGTAGTTCGTTCCGCCGTGCTCGAAGTAATTACGGTAGTCGCCCGATGTCGCGACGGCCGTGTCGGTGACGTTGATCACGGCGTGCGGGACTCGCTCCGACGTCGACGGCGCCTCGATCGCGAGTTTCCATTTCACTTTCTCGCTGTTGTGGCCCCTGACGCGAATCTCTCCGCCGATCTCGACGAGGTAGTTGCTCACGTCGAGCGAGTCGAGCAGCGCTGCGACCTCGTCGACGGCGTATCCCTTGGCCCAGCCGGACAGGTCGACGTACATCGCGGCATCGTCCTTGCGTACGAGCTTTTCGGCGCAGTCGGCCTCGATCTTGCCGAAGCCGACGCTGCGCATCGCGTCTGCAATCGCGTCGTCGTCCGGCGGCCCGGTCGCCATGCCGCCGGGCCCGAAACCCCACAGGTTGACGAGCGGACCGACGGTCACGTCGAACGCGCCGCCCGTCTCCCTGCCGAGTTCGAGCGCCGCCGAAAGCATCTCGCAGAACTCGGCGGACACGATGATCCAGTCGATCGCGCGGTCGTTGTTGAAGGCGCTGAGTTCGGAGTCGTCGCGCCAGGTCGAGGCGAGTTCGTCGATACGCGTCAGCGCCGCAACGACGTCCGCCTGCAGCACTTCCTCGTCCAGGGTCTCGGGCGGTTCGACGATCGAGATGCTGAACGTCGTGCCCATGACGTTGCCTTCGAGCGCCAGTTCCGGCAGGCGGCCGTCGCCGCATGCGACCGACAGCAACGCAGACAGGACCGGCAAACAGCGGCACAGGCTCATGGATCAACCGCCGAAGTCATCGAGCAGGACGTTCTCTTGCGGCACGCCGAGGCCGTCGAGCATCTTGATGACGGCGACGTTCATCATCGGCGGTCCGCAGAGGTAGTATTCGCAGTCCTCGGGCGCTTCGTGCCCGCTCAGGTACTCGTCGTAAAGCACCTGGTGGATGAAGCCCGTGAGTCCGGTCCAGTCGTCCTCGGGCTGCGGCTCCGAGAGCGCGAGGTGCCACTCGAAGTTGTCGTTCGCCGCGGCAAGCTCGTCGAACTCCCCGGCGTAGAACATCTCGCGGAGGCTGCGCGCGCCGTACCAGAACGACATCTTGCGCTTGCTGTGCTTGCGCTTCAATTGGTCGAAGATGTGCGAGCGCATCGGCGCCATGCCGGCGCCGCCGCCGATGAACACCATTTCGTTGTCCGTGTCCCTGGCGAAGAACTCGCCGAAGGGACCCGAGACGACGGCCTTGTCGCCCGGTTTCAGGTTGAAGATCCAGGACGACATGATACCGGGCGGCACGTCGAGGCCCGGCGGCGGCGTCGCGATGCGAACGTTGAGCTTGACGACGGTTTTTTCTTCCGGGTAGCTCGCCATCGAGTACGCGCGCATCTCCGGACTCTTGACGTGCGACTCGTACTGCC
This sequence comes from Pseudomonadota bacterium, assembly GCA_022360335.1. Taxonomy (GTDB): domain Bacteria; phylum Pseudomonadota; class Gammaproteobacteria; order Steroidobacterales; family Woeseiaceae; genus UBA1847. The sequence goes on along the minus strand of JAKSCZ010000411.1, from coordinate 2,784 downwards.
ACAGGTCGTACTTGTCCCACTCGTCGCGAAATTCCTCGTCGATGTCGAAGTCGGTGTACCTGAGATCGTGCGGCGGGCACTCGATCTGGATGTAGCCGCCGGCGCGAAAGTCGAGTTCTTCGCCTTCGGGGAGCGCCACGACGAGTTCCTTGATGAAGCTCGCGACGTTGCGGTTGGAAACGACGGTCGTCTCGAACCGCCTGACGCCGAACACCTCGTCGGCGACCCGGACGTCCATGTCCTGCTTGACGGCGACCTGGCATGCGAGCCGATAGTGATCCGCGGCATCGCGTTTGTTGATGGCCGACGTTTCGGTCGGCAGGATCGCACCGCCGCCGGACAGCACCCTGACGCGACACTGGCCGCAGGTGCCGCCGCCGCCGCAGGCCGACGGCACGAACAGGTCGGCATCGGCCAGGCCCTGCAACAGCTTGCTGCCGACGGGCATGGAGAGCTCGCGTTCGCCGTTGATCGTGACCGTGACGTTGCCGATCGAAACGAGCTTCGAACGCGCGACCAGGATGACGAAGACGAGTACCAGGACGACGGCCGTGAACAGGCCGACGCCCAGGAGCACCTGCTGCAGTACGGTGGAATCGACGTTCACGTCATATCCCCGAGAAACCCATGAAGCTCAGCGACATGAGGCCCACGATAATGAAGGCGATACCGAGTCCCTGCAGCCCGTCGGGGACGTCCGAGTACTTGAGCTTTTCGCGGATGCCCGCGAGGGCGATCAGTGCGATCGCCCAGCCGGTGCCGCTGCCGATACCGAACACGACCGATTCGGCGAAGTCGTACTGGCGCTCGACCATGAACAGCGTGCCGCCGAGGATGGCGCAGTTGACCGTGATCAGCGGCAGGAAGATGCCGAGCGCGTTGTAGAGCTTCGGGAAATACTTGTCGAGCGTCATCTCGAGCATCTGCACGAGCGCCGCGATGACGCCGATGTAGGAAACCAGCCCGAGGAAGCTCAGGTCGACTCCCGGCAGGCCGGCCCAGGCAAGCGCGCCGTCGGCCAGCAGGAAGCGGTAGATCAGGTGGTTGACGGGAACCGTGATGACCTGGATCGCGATGACCGCCAGTCCCAGACCGATCGCGGTCTCGACGCGCTTGGATACGGCGAGGAACGTGCACATGCCGAGAAAGAACGCGAGCGCGAGGTTCTCGACGAAGGCCGACTGTATGAAGAGGCTGACGTAGGCGTCCATCAGAAGACCTCCGTCCTGTGCACTTCATGGATCTGGTATTCGGGTTTCTCGACCTGCTGCCTGCGCCAGGTGCGGATGCCCCAGATCAGCAGGCCGATGATGAAAAACGCGCTGGGCGGCAGCAGCATCAGGCCGTTCGCCTCGTACCAGCCGCCGTTCGACGTCAGTTCGAGGATCGGGTAGCCGAGCAGCGTGCCGGCCCCGAACAACTCGCGCAGCGTGGCGACCGAAATCAGGATCAGGCTGTAGCCGAGGCCGTTGCCGAGGCCGTCGATGAAACTCATGACGACGCCGTTTTTCATCGCGAACGCTTCGGCGCGGCCGAGCACGATGCAGTTCGTGATAATCAGCCCGACGAACACGGACAACTGCTTGCTGGTCTCGAATGCGTAGGCTTTCAGGACCTGGTCCACGAGGATCACGAGCGAGGCGATGATCGTCATGAAGACGATGATGCGGATGTTGTTCGGTATCCTGTGGCGCAATGCGCTGATGGCGGCGCCCGCCAGCGCGGCGACACTCGTCAGGGCGATGCACATCAGCAGCGCGGGCAGCAGCGAGGTGGTCACCGCGAGCGCCGAACAGATGCCGAGCATCTGCAAGGTGATCGGGTTGTTGTCGACGAGCGGGTCGATCAGGACTTTGCGTGTTTCACTCATCAGCTCGCCTCACGGAAGTTCTTCAGGTAAGGACCGAAGCCGTGCGGCCCGGTCCAGTACTGCACGAGATAGGTGACGCCGTTGGCCGTCAGCGTCGCACCGGCCAGCCCGTCGACGAGGTGCCGGGCATCCGCTGCGTCGGGGGGCACGGGCCCCTTGTTGACGCGGATGCGGGGTTCGTCGCCGCCGTCGTAGACGAGTTTGCCGGCCCATTGCGCGCGCCACGGCTCCTTGTCGATCTGGTCGCCGAGGCCGGGCGTCTCCGCGTGCGCGTAGAAACGCAGGCCCCTGACCGTGTTGCCGTCGGGCGCCATTGACAGGTAGCCGAGCATCGTCGACCAGAGACCCTTGCCGTAGACGGGCAGGATGACCTGTTCGACGGCGCCGCCGTCCATTACGACGTACACCTCGACGTAGCGCGGCCGCTGCCCGATGCTCGCGATGTCGAGCTCGGCGGGGATGTCGACGGTGAGCCCGGGATCGCCGGCGTCGGCGTACTCGCCGGTTTCGAGGTCGACGGTGCGCGGTTCGATCGCGGCAAACAGCTGCTCGACGTCGCCGCCGGGTTCCATGAGCCCGGCGACGTCGAGGATGATCTGCTGTCGGAACAGTTCCTCGTTTCTCTGCTGCACGGGTTTCAGGACGATGGCGGCACTCGACACGACGATCGAGCAGACGAGGCTCAGTCCGATGGCGACGAGCAGGGTATTGGAAATGCTGTCGCGGTCGAATTCACGCTTGTCGGGCATGGCGTCTCAGCCTCCGCTTGACGTTGGCCCGCACGACGTAGTGGTCGATGACCGGCGCGAACACGTTGGCGAACAGGATCGCGAGCATGATGCCCTCCGGGAAGGCCGGGTTGATGACCCGGATCAGCCAGGTCATGAAGCCGATGAGCAGGCCGAACACCCACT
>JAKSCZ010000594.1 GCA_022360335.1 Pseudomonadota bacterium | reverse complement strand
TCGCGTTCACAAGGCGACCGCGCACTTTTTCCGCAAGGAGCTGGATGCGTTCCACGCCGAGGCCGACCGGGCGCTGGCGCTGAGAGACGACGACGCGGAGACGCTTGCCACGCTCGGCTATCTGTTCTGCCAAACCGGCCGCTACGACCGCGGCGTGCCGATGATCAAGCGCGCCATCTCGCTCAACCCGTTCCAGCGCAACTGGTACCAGGACCCGATGTTCCGCAGCGCGTTTCTGAAAGGCGACTACGAACGCGCGCTGGAAATGGCACAGCCGCAGGAAACCGCCGCCGCCTTCTGGTCGTTCGTCTACCGGGAGGTCGAGAATGCCGAATTCCGCGAAATGGAAGCGGTGCAAAACGCGGCGGAGAAGGCCGTCGGCACGGTCAGCACCATCGCCAAAGGCGCGTATGACGCGTTCGCCGCCATTCGCATCGGCGACACGGTGCGGCTGACCGACGACGAGGCCGACAACACGGTTTGGACCGTGACCGGCCGCAGCTTCGGCACCATGACCTACGATCTGACGTGCGGCGACGCCATCGCCCCGGACCGCACGCTGAACGGCGTGCATGTCTCGTTCCTGGAACGGGTTGGCGGCGGGCACATGGCTGACGTGAAAGTCATGCCTATGGTCCCCGTGCCGCGTCCGATGCCGCGCCTGCCGGAGCCGCCGGCATTTTCCGACATGGCCGCGCACCGCGCCGTGACGCCGCGCAAAATCGCCCGCTGAATGGTTTAACGCAAACGACACTTTCTCCGTCTTTGCGAAAGGGCGCCGGGCCCGCGTCCGGCGCCCGTTTTCCTGTTTTTGCCGTTTTCGCCGGTCTCCATGTGACAAATAACACCGGACCCTGGTGCCTTCCCGCACCGCGGCGCGGCGGCCGTTTCAGCATCATGGCTCTTGTTCGGGACACACCGTCCCCTCGATCAAACCCAGGCCAATAGGAGCCCGCCATGAACAAGTTCGCCGCCTCCGCTTTCGTCCTCGCCTCCCTCGTCGCCGCGTCCGCCGCCCAGGCGCAGCAATCCGGCGGCGTTACCGTCAAAGGCAGCATCCAGCAAGACACGACCGTGGTGGGCGGCGTGAGCGCGGTAACCGTGAGCGGCTTTAACGCCGTCGCCGGAAACCGCGTCGGCGCGGTCACAAACAGCAATGTCAGCGGCGACCTCACCCAGAACACATTCGTCGCCGGCACCGTCGGCGCCTCCGCGAACGGTGTCATGGCCTTCGCCGATACGCGCATCGGTTCGGTCGACACGGCCCGAGTCAAAGGCGACCTGGAACAGAACACCACCGTGCTCGGATCGGTGAACAACATCGCCACCGGCTTCGCCGCGATCGGCGCCGTCGATGTCGGATCGGTCGAACGCGCCGGGATCAGCGGCAACCTGAAACAGAACACGTTCCTCGGCGGCGTGGTGCTCAACTCCGCCCTCGGCCTGGGCGCCTTCGCCCACACCGATGTCGGCGTGGTGCGCGACACCAAGGTCGGCGGCAACGCGACGCAGAACACCTTCGTGCTGACCAACGCCAATACGCTCGCCAACGGCATCGGCGCCTTCGCGACGACCGAGATCGGCAAGGTGCACAATGTCGAGGTCGGCGGCAGCCTGAACCAGAACACC
>JAKSCZ010000157.1 GCA_022360335.1 Pseudomonadota bacterium | reverse complement strand
TGCTTTAGGAGTCTCTGGATGCGCAAGTAGTGTCGCGACGAAGATCAAATAGAGCGTCCCCTCGCTAGCATCATAAGGCGACAAGTGGTTGCGCCCGCCTCGCATATACTTGTCTTCGATGTAGACCATTTCCGGCGCAGTCGCTACGAAGTCCGGGACAATATCTGGATCGGGGGGCGCAATTCTTACGCGCTTCGCCCACCCAGATTCCCATATGACATTGATGATCTCTTGCAATCGACTCTCTCGATCTTTGCCTCGATGTTCCTTGATGTGCTTCAGCGTTTCTCGGAACGCTGTCGCCAATCGACTCCCTGTAAGGCCCAGGGGCTCGACAGCTCTATTGTCTGTGCTAACACCACGCATTACTGCTGTCTGAGGCGTATAACTTGCAAACCTCGTGAAAGTATCAATTGCTGCGTCAGTTTCCCTCGAAGTATCTGCCAGCAATGAAAACACGTCCCACATACCTCTTGTTTTTGGCAAGTCGTCTTCAGAAAAGAGGTCGCTGTCCACGTTCACAAGATGCATCCTCGCTCCATGTGGGCTACGACCGAAGACCTTTTTCCCGTGTTCTCGCAGTTCCTCGGAGAAGAAATTTAACGAGTCGCTCCGCTCACCTGCGGTAAGGCTCACTGAATAGCTAGCATTACCGAATCCGGCCTCCAACCTGAATGTTTTGGTGATATTCCTATTCTTGAACGTGGACTTAAAGAGGTGCGGAAGCGACAGCCGCACTCCCTTAGCGTCGAGGTCTAGCGGCATAACGCCCCTTCCCAATGCACCACTCAGAACGCCTACCGCTTCTAATAGGTTTGACTTTCCAGACCCATTACCCCCTACAAATAGATTTACCCGCCCCAGTTCCAAGTTTGCATCCAATATGGATTTAAAATTCTTGATTCTTAGTGTCTTGAGCATTCTGTTGTCTCAACGAGAACATCGGACGCACTCTCAGCCCATAGGCATGATAGTCGACAAGCGAAACAGTTAACAGGCAAAGCTATCTTGACAGACGTGAATCTGAACGATTTGATCCGATTTAATTGAGCTACGGGAGTGATTTTGAAGATGGCAGCAGACCGCGCAAGGATATTCCCGTCAGCCATCTCAAATGGTCATCATCGGCAGAAAAACAGACAAGTCCGGCTAACCAACGGATCAAATGCCATACCGCCATCGTACAAAAGAAGAAGGTCACTACGATAGGCTGTCTAAGCCATTGAAAAATCTGGAGCGGGAAACCGGGTTCGAACCGGCGACCTCAACCTTGGCAAGGTTGCGCTCTACCAACTGAGCTATTCCCGCAGAGGGCCGAGATTGTAGCCCCTCCCGGGCCGCTGTCAAGGCACGGGCCGGGCTTTCTCAGGCCCGGTCCACGGGCTCCCCGGACAGGATGAACGGCCACGCGGCCCGCAGGTACACGATCATGGACCAGATCGTCATCACTGCGGCGAGGACCAGCAACACGAAGCCGATCGTGTAAACCGGGATGCCGTAAATGGGGACTTTCCAGACCATGAAGCCGATGCCGAACATCTGCAGCGTGGTCTTGACCTTCCCCGTAATATCCACCTTGACGTTGGCGCGCTCGCCGATCGTCGCCATCCACTCGCGCAGCGCCGAGATCGTGATCTCGCGGCCGATGATGATCATCGCGATGACGTCCTCGAACCAGCTCGCCTGCGCCTGTACGAGCATCACGAGCACGATGGCGACCATGAGCTTGTCGGCGACCGGGTCCAGGAACTCGCCGAAGCGCGACGTCTGCCCGAAACGCCGGGCCACCCAGCCGTCGATCATGTCGGTGACCGCCGCGACGCCGAACAGGACGCCCGCGATCGGCCGCGCATAGTCCAGCGGACTGTAGAAACACAGCACGACGATCGGGATCGCGGCGATACGCAGCAGCGTCAGTCCGTTTGCGAGATTGAGTTTCAAAGCGTGGCCCGTTGTTGTTATTGGCGCTCGACGTGCAGCTCATTGTATATCGTTTCGGCGAGCGAGCGGCCGATCCCGCGCACCTTGACGAGATCGTCGACGCCGGCGCCGGCGACGCCCTGCAGGCCGCCGAACTGGCGCAGCAATTCGCGACGTTTCTTCGGCCCGAGACCGGGAATCCGCTCGAGCGGCGATTCCCTGCGCGCCCTGGCGCGACGCTGCCGGTGCCCGGCGATGGCGAAGCGATGGGCCTCGTCGCGGACCTGCTGGATCGCCAGCAGCGCCGGCGAGTCCGGCGGCAGCTGCATCGGCCTGTCGTCCCCGGGCCGGTAAAGGCGCTCCGCGCCGGGCCGCCGCGCCCTGCCCTTGGCGACGGAAACGACCGTCAGCCAGTCGAGCTCGAGCTCCGCGAGCACCTTCATCGCCTCGGCCAGCTGGCCCTTGCCGCCGTCGATGAACAGGACGTCGGGCGTCGGCACCTCACCCTTTTTCACCCGCTTGTAACGGCGCCTCAGGGCCTCGGCCATGGCCGCATAGTCGTCCCCGGCCGATGCGGGACTCAGGTTGAAGCGCCGGTAGTCGCTCTTGAGCGGACCGGCCGTGTTGAACACGACGCAGGATGCGACCGTCGCTTCGCCCGAGGTATGGCTGACGTCGAAGCACTCGAGCCGTTCGGGCGCCTCTTCGAGCCCGAACGCATCGCCCAGTGCGGCGAACTGGCGCTGAATCGTCGCATTGCTCGCAACGCGCAGGTTCAGGCCTTGCTGCGCGTTGGTGCGCGCCATGGCGAGCCATCGCGCGCGGTCGCCGCGAACGCGGTGCCGGATCGCGACTTTGCGGCCGGCGCGTACGCGCAGTTCCTGTTCCAGTACGGCGGCGTCCTCGATCTCGGCGTCGAGGACGATTTCGGCCGGCGCGTCGCGGCCGAGGTAATACTGCGTCACGAATCCGTTCAGCAATTTCGCCTTGTCGGTTTCGCCGGGCAATCGCGGGAAGTGATCGCGGCTGCCGATCACCGAGCCGTTGCGGATGAACACGACCGTCACGCAATGGACCGCAGCGTTCGATGCGAAACCGAGCACGTCGAGGTCCTTGCGGTCGCCGCGCTTGACCAGTTGTTTCGCCTCGACCGCCTTGAGTTTCGCGATCTGGTCGCGAAAACGCGCTGCCTGTTCGTACTCCTGCGCCCGGGACGCCTGCTCCATCCGCGTGACGAAGGCGTTGACGACCGATTCGTTGCGCCCCTCGAGAAACTGGATGGCGGCATCGATGTCCTTGCGGTACTGCGCCGCATCGACGATGCCGACGCAGGGGGCCGTACACCGCTTGATCTGGTATTGCAGGCACGGCCGCGTGCGGTTGTTGAAGAAGCTGTCCTCGCAATTCCGGATCATGAAGAGCTTCTGGAGGTCGTTGAGCGTCTGGCGCACGGCGCGCGCGCTCGGATACGGCCCGAAGTACCGCCCCCTGCCCTTGCGCGCACCGCGGTGAAAGCGCAGCCGCGGGAACTTCTGGTTCGTCGATGCGTAGATGTAGGGGTAGCTCTTGTCGTCGCGCAGCAGCACGTTGAATCGCGGCTTGTGCTGTTTGATCAGGTTGTACTCGAGTACGAGCGCTTCGGCTTCCGTGTTCACGACGGTTACGTCGACACGCGCGACCCGCTCCATCATCGCGGCGGTCTTCGGTGCGGCCTGTGAACGCTGAAAGTACGTGGACACGCGTTTCTTGAGGTCGCGCGCCTTGCCGACGTAGATGACCTTGTGTTTCGCATCGAGCATGCGGTAGACGCCCGGCCGGTGCGTCAGGCCGCGCAGGAAGGATTTGATTTCGAACGGCTCGGTCACCGGCCTATTTATCCAGCAACGCTCTTGCCTGTGCAAATACCGCGTCGAACATCGCCTCGGTCAGGCGCCCGGTGTTCGTGTTGTAACGGCTGCAATGATAGGAATCGAGCAGCCGGAACGCGCCCAGCTCGTGCAGCGCCCCGTGGCCGAACCGGTAGTCGGCCCGGCGGCGTTTCGTCGCCCTGACGATCGCGCGATGTGCAATGCCGCCGAGCGCCATGACGACCGATCCCGGCCGCAGCGTGTCGAGTTCGTTGGCGAGAAACGCATTGCAGGTGCCGATCTCGGCGCCGACGGGTTTGTTCGCGGGCGGCAGGCACTTGACGGCATTCGTAATACGGCAATCGATGAGCTCGAGCCCGTCGTCCGCCGACTCGGACCGGTCGCGTGTGCCGAAGCCGTACTTATGCAGCATCCGGTACAGCAGGATCCCCGCGTGATCGCCCGTGAACGGCCGCCCCGAGCGGTTCGCGCCGTGCATGCCCGGCGCGAGGCCGACGATCAGGAAACGCGCATCCGGCGCGCCGAAGGGCGGCACGGGCCGGCAGTAGTAATCGGGATGGCGCTCGCGGACCTCGTCGAGGAACGCGGCCAGGCGCGGACACGCGCGGCAGTCTTGATCGAAAATCATGCACTCCTCCGTAGGAGCGGCTTCAGCCTCCAGCTCCGTAGGAGCGGCTTCAGCCGCGAATTTCAGCCGCGAACCCCAGCGCCCCGTAGGAGCGGCTTCAGCCGCGAATTTCAGCCGCGAACCCCAACCGCGATTCGAACCTGGTCGCTCTCGCACCTCCCTGTGCTCCGCGACCTAAGGCCGTCCTGGCCAAAAAGGCCCTCCTATGCATCCGACATGTGCCGGATCACGGCGCGGCCGAAGCCGCGCGTACCGACGAGCCGGGCGCCCGGGATCGGTTCCTCGAGCTGCTCCTGGACCTCTTTCTTGTCGTGCGTTCTCGCCCGGCGCTTCGGCGCCCTGATCGCCTTGCGCAGACGGGCAAGATCGAACGTCA
>JAKSCZ010000237.1 GCA_022360335.1 Pseudomonadota bacterium | reverse complement strand
GCTGGGTGAGACGAACGGTTTCCGTTTCGATCTCAGCGGCGACGCGATCGACCTCAACCGCTACATGGCGCCGGCGACCGGCGACGTCGTCGAGGCCCGGGGCGAGACCGCGCCGGTCGAAATCCCGGCGGATCTCGTCAGGAGCGTCAACGCAAAGGGCGGTATCGGGATCGCGTCGGTCACGATCGGCGGCTTGCGGCTCGACAACGTGACCCTCGGGCTCGACGCGGCGGGCGGGCGCCTGCGCATGCACCCGATCGCGGCCGACCTCTACGGCGGCAGCTACCGGGGCGACGTGCGCGTCGACGCGACCGGGCCGACGCCGGTGCTGTCGGTCGACGAAAACGTCGCCGGCGTCGATCTCGCGGAACTCGCAATGGCGATGTTCGAACGGCGGAACGTCACGGGCACGATCGAGGGCCGGTTCAGGCTGACCGGCAGGGGCAGCGACATGGCGGCCGTGCAGCGCTCGCTGAGCGGCGACGTGTCGTTCGAACTCGGCGACGGTACCTACGAGGGCACCGACGTCTGGTACGAATTGCGGCGTGCGCGGGCGTTGCTCAGGAAGGAGACGCCGCCCGAACCGACGCTGCCGGCCCGAACGCGATTCAGCGCGGTCTCGGCGAGCGGTGTCGTGACGAACGGCGTGCTCAGGAACGAGGATTTCGTCGCCGACCTGCCGTTCATGCGCTTGACCGGGAGGGGCACTGCCAACCTCGCCGAGGGCACGATCGACTATCGCATGTCGGTGCGCATCCTCGACAGTCCCGAGGCGGCGGCGGCCGCGACGCCCGGGGAACTCGAAGACTTCACCAGGACGGTCGTCCCGCTGAGGATCTCGGGCGAGCTCGCATCGCCGAAGGTCGTGCCCGACGTCGAGGCGTTGTTGCGCCGGCGCGTCGAGGAAGAGGTCAGGGACAAGTTCAGGGAGAAACTCGAGGACAAGCTCAAGGACCTGTTCGACTGATGAAACGCGTCCTTGCGGCAATCCTGATCCCTTTCGCGGTATCGGACGCGACGCTCGCCGCCGAGATGCGCAGCCTCACCGTCGAATACGAAGACGGCCATTACACGATGGTGTCGACGGTCTGGTTCGATGCGGGGCTGCCGTCGACCTACCGGGTGTTCAGCCGGTGGGACTACTCCGAGCGCTTTTCGAGCGCGATCGTCGAGGCGCGCGACCTCGAAGCCGACGAGTCGGGCCGGCCGGGTTTCTACGTCAGGAACAGGGGCTGCGTGCTGTTCTTCTGCGTGTCGCTGACGCGCCGGGGTTACGTCGAGCGGGAGCGTAACAGCGTGCTGCGCGCCTTCGCGGATCCCGAACGCAGCGACTTCGAGGTCAGCAACGAGACCTGGGAGTTCCACGAGGAGGACGGCGGCACGGTCGTCGTCTATACGCTGTACATGAAGCCGGCTTTCTGGGTGCCGCCCGCGATCGGGCCGTTCATGATCAAACGCAAACTGCGCAGGGAAGGCGGTAGGGCGCTCGATCGCATCGAGGCGGTTGCGCAATCCGTCGGGAGATCGGGTGACGAACGCCGGGACTGACTTCGCCGTACGCCTGCTGGCGTGGTTCGACGTGCACGGCCGCAGGGACCTGCCGTGGCAGCAGTCGAAAGATCCGTACCGCATATGGGTGTCCGAGGTCATGCTGCAGCAGACGCAGGTGCAGACGGTCATCCCGTACTTCGAGCGCTTCATGGCGCGTTTCCCGACCGTGAACGCACTCGCCGACGCCGGACGGGACGAGGTGCTGCGGCACTGGTCGGGGCTCGGCTACTATGCGCGCGCCCGCAACCTGCACAGGGCGGCGGCGGTGATCCGCGACGACTACGGCGGCGTATTCCCGGACCGGCTCGAGACCGCGATGGCCCTGCCCGGTATCGGGCGCTCGACGGCCGGCGCGATCCTGGCGCTGGCCATGGACCGGCGGCACCCGATCCTCGACGGCAATGCGAAGCGGGTGCTCGCGCGCCACGAGGCCGTCGAGGGCTGGCCCGGCACGGCGGCCGTCGCCAACAGGCTGTGGCGGATTGCGGAGCGCAACACGCCGGAAACGCGCGTCGCCGACTACACGCAGGCGATCATGGACCTCGGCGCGACGCTCTGCACGCGCTCGGACCCCGCCTGCGACCGCTGCCCGGTCGCCGCCGACTGCCGGGCCCTGAATAGGGTGACTGACACCTTTAGACTCGATCCAAAGGTGTCAGTCACCCAATTTCCGGGGCGCAAGCCGAAGAAGGCGAAGCCGCTCCGGTCGACGACGATGGTGCTCGCGAGCTTCGACGGCCACGTGTATCTCGAGCGGCGCCCCGAGGCGGGCATCTGGGGCGGCCTCTGGAGCCTTCCCGAGGTGGACGACGTCGACGCATGGTGTCGCGACACGTTCGGCGGTGAGCCGGTCGAGGTCGAGTCGTGGCAGGTGCTGCGCCACAGCTTCAGCCACTACGATCTCGACATCCGCCCGATTGTCGTGCGCATCGATGCGCCTTTGAGTAAAGTAGCCGATTCCGCCGATGTCGCATGGCACCGGTTCGACGACACCCCCCCGGGCGGCGTGGCCGCGCCGGTCAGGCGCTTGATGGAACAGCTTCGAAATGGCTCGCACGATTAATTGCGTCATGCTCGGCGAAGGCGCCGAGGGCCTGGACTTCGCACCGTACCCGGGCGAACTCGGGCAGCGCATCTACGACAAGGTCTCCAAGGAAGCCTGGCAGCGCTGGCTCGCGCACCAGACCATGCTCATCAACGAGTACCGCCTGACGCCGGTCGAGCCGGAGGCGCGCAAGTTTCTCGAGGCCGAGATGGAGAAGTTCTTCTTCGGGGAAGGCTCGGCCGCGCCGAAGGAGTTCGTGCCGCCGGAGAGATAAGGGACAGTTACCTTATCTCCTTCGCGGCTGAAGCCGCTCCTACGGTCTCTTGGGGCTGGTCGTTCCCGCGGTTTCTTCGCGGCTGAAGCCGCTCCTACGGGCTGAAGCCGTTCCCGCGGTTTCTTCGCGGCTGAAGCCGCTCCTACGGTCTCGTGCAGTAGTGCACGCTGAACCAGCGCCGCGGGTCGGTCCACACGCGTTCGACGGCGAAGCCCGCCTCGCCCGCCATCCCGGCGAAGCCGTCCAGCGAGTACTTGTGCGAATACTCGGTGACGATCGACTCGCCCTCGCCGAACGGGATCTGCGCGCCGCCGATCGCGACGACCTGCCTGCGGCGACTGACGAGCTCGACGACGACGCGGCGCTCGTCGCGATCGTAGGTCGCGCGGTGTTCGAACGCGTCCAGGTCGAAATCGCTGCCGAACTCGCGGTTGAGGTGGCGCAGCATGTTCAGGTTGAACCGGGCCGTGACGCCCGCGCCGTCGTTATAGGCCGCCTCGATGACGGCGGGGTCCTTCTGCAGGTCCGCGCCGATCAGCAGCGCGCCGCCGTCGGCCGCTTCGGTGTGCATTACGCGCAGCAGGCGCAATGCGTCCTCGTACTCGAAGTTGCCGATCGTGGAGCCCGGAAAGTAGACGACGTTCCTGAGCGGCATGGTCCGCGGCCGCGGCAGCTCGAACGGGTGCAGGAAGTCGGCCGCCACGGGGATGACCTCGACGTCCGGAAAGTCGGCCTGGATGCTGCGCTGGCTGTCGATGAGGTGGTCCCCGGAGATGTCGACCGGCACGTAGACGGCCGGCGAGTGCATGTGTTGAAGCAGCATGCGCGTCTTCATGCCCGAGCCGGCGCCGAATTCGATCAGGCTGGCCCGTTCGCCGATCAGGTCCGCCATCTCGCCGATGTGCGCCTGCATGATGCCGAGTTCGGTCGCGGTCAGGTAATACTCGGGCAGGCGCGTGATCTCCTCGAACAGCCGGGAACCGGCCTCGTCGTAGAAGTACTTCGGGGAGATCGTCTTCTGCGGGCGGCGCAGGCCCGCGAGGATGGACGCCAGTTCGTCAGACATGCGCGTCCCGCGCCAGGCGGAAACCGAGGAACTGCCAGCGGGCGTCCGGGTAGAAGAAGCTCCTGTAAGTCGGGCGGATGTGATCGTCGGGCGTCACGCAGGAACCGCCGCGCACGGTCATCTGATTGCACATGAATTTGCCGTTGTACTCGCCGAGCGAGCCGGCGAGCGGCCGGAAGCCCGGGTAGGGCGCGTAAGCGGACGAGGTCCACTCCCACACGTCGCCGATGAATTGCCGGCCCTTACCCGGAACCGGGTGCCAGGCGTGCCGGCCGCACAGGTTGCCGTCCGGCGGCTCGCTGCGGGCCGCGTGCTCCCACTCGAATTCCGTCGGCAGGCGGGCCCCGGCCCAGCGGGCGAACGCGTCCGCCTCGTAGTAACTGACGTGCGTGACCGGAGCGCCGTCGTCGATCCCGCGGCGCCCGCCCAGCGTGAACTCGGTCTCGAGCGCCTCGTCCCAGTACAGCGGACGGTTCCAGCCGCGTTCGTTGAGCGCCGCCCAGCCGTCCGACAGCCACAGCATCGGGTCCTCGTAGCCGCCCGCGGCGATGAACGCCCGGTATTCGCCGTTGGTTACGAGACGATTGCCGATGGCGTGAGGATGGAGCAAGGCGTCGTGCGCCGGCGATTCGTTGTCGAACGCGAAGCCGCCGCCGTCATGCCCGATGCGCACGATGCCGGACGCTCCTTCCGAGAACGCGGAGTTGCCGGCCGGACCTGCGGTGTCCGGGACCGTCTCGAGGCCCGATCGCGCGGCCGGCTCCTCCGGGTCCTGCGCCAGCACGTGCTTGATGTCGGTGAGCATCAGCTCCTGGTGCTGCTGTTCGTGGTGGAGACCGAGGACGAGCACCTGCTGCGCCGCCTCTCCGATGCGCCCGGCATCGAACGCGCGCGCCATCCGTTCGTCCACGCGCGCGCGGTAATCGAGCACTTCGTCGTAGGCCGGGCGCTCGATCTCCCCGCGCTTCGGCCGCGGGTGCATGTCGCCGGCCGAGTTGTAATAGGAGTTGAACAGGTAGTGATACTCGTCGTCGAGCCGTTCGATCCCCGCCGGCTCGAGCACGAAGCGCTCGAAGAACCAGGTGACGTGCGCGAGGTGCCACTTCGTCGGGCTGACGTCGGGCATGGTCTGCACGCCGACGTGCTCCAATTGCAGGTCGCGCACGAGGTCGAGCGAGGCGGTTCGTACCTCTTCGTATTGTCGATGCAGGGATTTCACGGGTTCGGGGCCGGGGGTTTGGCGCTAGCTTACCTCAACGGCAATTCCGTTTTTCGCCGCACGGTCCGGATGGCGAAGCTCGAGTTGACCCGCGCGACGCCGGGCAGGCGGGTCAGCGACTCCTTGTGGATGCGCTCGAAGTCGGCCATGTCGGCGACGACGACGCGCAGCAGGTAGTCGAACTCGCCGGACATCAGGTAGCACTCCATGACCTCGGGTATCCCGCGCACGGCGTCCTCGAACGCCGAGAGCTCGGCCTCCACCTCGCGGTGCAGGCCGATCTGCACGAAGACGTTGCCGGGCAGTCCCGCCGCGTTCTGGCCGAGCAGCGCCACGTAGCGGTCGATGAAACCGGCCTCCTCGAGCGCGCGCACGCGCCGCAGCGTAGCCGACTCCGAGAGATTCACGAGCTGGGCCAGCTGCACGTTGCTGATGCGGCCGTCCTTTTGCAGCGCCTCGAGAATCGACTTGTCGTAGCGATCGGGTATCATGCAAGAATCCTGCGTAAAAACGAAGAATAACCGCAGAAAATTCGATTAATCAAGGAAAAAGCTGCTGCGTTTGCAAGTGCGTGCCGTACCATCCGGACTAATATGGTTTCCAGAGAAAGCGATTTCACGGTCCGGAGAGAGCCATGAAGATCGGCGTACCCAAAGAGATAAAGACCCTCGAATTCCGCGTCGGCATGACGCCCGCGGGCGTGCACGAAGTCGTTCACGACGGCCACGAGGTCGTCGTCGAGACGAACGCCGGCGCCGGCATCGGCGTCACGGACGCGGACTACGAGACGGCCGGCGCAACGGTCGCCGGCACGGCGCAGGAAGTCTTCGACGGCGCCGAGATGATCGTCAAGGTCAAGGAACCGCAGCTGCCCGAGTGCGAGATGCTGCGTCCGGGCCAGGTGCTGTTCACCTACCTGCACCTCGCCCCCGACCCCGAGCAGACCGCCGCGCTCGTCGAATCCGGGACGACGGCGATCGCCTACGAGACGGTCACGGCCGACGACGGCTCGCTGCCGCT
>JAKSCZ010000223.1 GCA_022360335.1 Pseudomonadota bacterium | reverse complement strand
GCGAAGGCATCTCCGCCAGGCGTATCCCGATCGTCGAGGACGGCGTGCTGCGCAATCTCTACGTCGATACGTATTACGGGCGCAAGGCCGGCCTGGAGCCGACGACGGGCTCGGCGTCGAATCGCGTGGTCGGTACGAGCGAGCATTCGCTCGATGAACTGCTCGCCGAGGTCGGCGACGGCGTCTACGTCACGTCCTGGCTCGGCGGCAACGCCGACGGGACGACGGGCGACTTCTCGCTCGGTATTCGCGGTCACACGATCGACAACGGCGAGATCGGCAGGCCGGTCGGCGAGATGAACGTCACGGGTAACCTCAGGGACCTGTTCGGCCGGCTCGAACTCGTCGGTAACGACGTCTATCCCTACTCCAGGACCCTGTCGCCGTCGCTCGTGTTCGGCGGCGTCGACTTCTCGGGCGCCTAGAAGCGCGGCCTCAGTCCGCGGCGGACAGACCGCCGTCCACGGGGATGGCGGTCCCCGTGATCTGCATCGCCGCGTCGCTCGCGAGGAACAGCGTCAAGGCTGCAATGTCCTCGGGTGTGGAGATACGCCCGTTCGGACTGCCGCCGGCGACGACGCCGAAAAACTCCTCCGTGTCCATGCCGGCCTCGTCGGCACTGGCCGCGAGCATCGGCGTGTCGACGCCGCCGGGACAGATCGCGTTGACGCGGATACCGTCCGCGGCCGTATCGACGGCGAGCGCCCTGGTCAGCATGATCAGCCCGCCCTTGCTGGCGCAGTACGCCGGGACGCCCTTGCCGGCCTGCAGGCCCCAGTAGGAGGCGATGTTGACGATGCTGCCTTCGGTCCGCCGGAGCTGCGGAATGGCGGTACGGCTCAGGAAGAACGGCACGCTCAGATTGACCGCGATCGTGTCCAGCCAGTCGTCGTCGCTCGTCTCGGACGCGTCCGCATGGAGCAGAATACCGGCCGAGTTGACCAGGCAATCGAGACTGCCGAACTCGTCGATCGTGTCCGACACCAGTTCGTCGCAGTCTTCGGATCCGGACAGCTCGCCGGCCCAGGTGGCGATGTTGTCGGAGACGTCCGCCACCTCCTCGAGCCGGCCCTCGTTGCGCCCGGCCGCCATGACGTCCCAGCCCTCTTCGGCGAACGCAATCGCAATTGCGGCGCCGATGCCTGAACTCGCGCCCGTGACCAATACCACGCTCATGCTGTTTCCCTGCCCGCCATATCGTGATATGCAGTGTATCGCATGAACCCGGCCGAATCGTTACAGGCGCTCGGCTGGCGGCCGTTTTTCCAGGCGCAGGTCGACCCGGAATGCGGGCTGTCGCCGGCGCGCGTGCTGAACGTCCACCGCGGGCGGGTCGAGATCGCGTACGAGCGAGGGTGCGAGGCGATCGAGCTGTCGGGCAGGGTCCTGGAGCTCGGTATTACGGTCGGCGACTGGGTACTGCTCGATCCGGCCGGGCCCGTGGTTCGCGAGCGTCTCGAGCGCCTGACGCTGTTCAGGCGGCGTGCCGCCGGCACAGCGTCCGAGGTGCAACGGATCGCGGCCAATGTCGACACGCTGTTCGTCGTCACGTCGGCGAACCGGGACTTCAACGTGGCGCGGCTCGAGCGTTACCTGGCGATCGCACAGGATGCCGGCGCGTTTCCCGTGATCGTCATCACCAAAGCCGACCTCGCGGCGTCGACCGACGAGTTTGTGGCCGCCGCAAGAGAGCTGTCGCCGGGTATCGTCGTCGAGACGCTCGACGCGCGCAGCGCGGAAGACGTCGAGGTGCTGCGTTCGTGGTGCGGGGAGGGCCAGACGATCGCGCTGCTCGGATCGTCGGGCGTCGGCAAGTCGACCCTGGTCGGTACGCTGACGGGCGAGCAAATGGCGACGCAGGCCGTGCGCGAGGACGATCAGCGCGGCCGCCATACGACGACGTCGCGATCGATGCACCGTCTGCCGCAGGGCGGTTGGCTGATCGACACGCCGGGCATGCGTGAATTGCAGCTCGTCGATATCGGCGACACCATCGACGACGTGTTCGCCGAGGTCTCGGCGCTGGCCGGGCAGTGCAGATTCTCGGACTGTGCGCACGAGTCCGAACCGGGATGCGCCGTGCGCGCGGCGATCGACGACGGTTCGCTCGATGCCGGGCGACTGCGCCGTTACCGCAAGCTTCGCGCCGAAGACCGGCGCAACTCCGAGACGCTGGCGCAGCGGCGTTCGCGTGACAAGGACTTCGGTAAGATGATCAAGAGCGTCATGGCCGGCAAGCGGCGGGAGAAAGGCGGGAAACACTAGATGTCGCGAATCGACCTCAATGCAGATATCGGGGAAGGCGCCCCTTGCGATGACGAGCTGCTGCGTATCGTGTCGAGCGCGAACATCGCCTGCGGCGGCCACGCGGGCGATGCCGAGACGATGGCGCGCACGATCCGGGCAGCGATTGCGAACGGTGTCGCCGTCGGCGCCCATCCCGCATACCCGGACCGCGAAGGATTCGGGCGCGTCAGCGGTTTCATGCGCGGCGACGCGCTGTACGAGTCCCTGACGCAGCAGGTCGCCGCGCTCACCGACATC
>JAKSCZ010000285.1 GCA_022360335.1 Pseudomonadota bacterium | reverse complement strand
GGAACATCGTCATCGCGCCGATGTCGAGGCCGTGCGCGCCGAGCCACATCAGGTGATTCAGGATGCGAGTGATCTCGTCGAACATGACGCGGATGTATTGCGCCCGTTCGGGGACCTCCACGCCGAGCAGTTTCTCTATCGCCATGACGTAGGCGTGCTCGTTGCACATCATCGACACGTAGTCGAGGCGGTCCATGTAGCCGATGCTCTGGTTGTAAGGCTTCGACTCGGCGAGCTTCTCGGTCGCGCGGTGCAGCAGGCCGACGTGCGGGTCCGCCTTCTGGATGACTTCGCCCTCGATCTCGAGCACCAGACGCAGGACGCCGTGCGCCGCGGGATGCTGCGGCCCGAAGTTCATCGTGTAGCTCTGGATCTCAGCCATCGGCAGCGTCCCTGAGTTCGTCCGCATAACGATTGTCGTCGCGGATGACGCGCGGCACCAGCGTGCGCGGCTCGATACCGACAGGGCGGTACACGACGCGGCCCTCGGCCTCGTCGTAGTGCACCTCGACGTTGCCGATCAGCGGGAAGTCCTTGCGGAACGGGTGGCCGATGAATCCGTAGTCGGTCAGTATCCTGCGCAGGTCCGGGTGGCCGTCGAACAGGATGCCGTACAGATCGAATGCCTCACGCTCGAACCAGTTGGCGCCGTTCCAGATATCGACGACCGACTTGACGACCGGCGGATTGCCGGTGCCCGTGTAGACGCGCAGACGCAAACGCAGGTTGTGCTGCAGCGACAACAGGTGGTAGACGACGGCGAAACGCCGGGCGTCGAATTCGTCTGCTTCGTCGAGGATGACTGGCTTGCGCTCGACCCCGCGGCTGAAACCGCTGTCGGTCGCGTCGACGGTCGTCCATTCGCCGCTGCCGTAGTTCAGGTAGTCGACGCCGCAAACGTCCATCAACATCTCGAAGCCGAAATCGCCTTCGTTGCGCAGCGCCGTCGCAACCTCGATCAGGTCGTCCTTGTCGAGCTCGTAGGTCAGCTCGCGGCAACCCGACGGCGCTCGTCGCAGCTGCTCGCCGAAGCGCTCCTGAATCCGAGCCGCCAGT
>JAKSCZ010000563.1 GCA_022360335.1 Pseudomonadota bacterium | reverse complement strand
GATCGCCGACGTGGACGACGCTGTAGCGGGTGCCCGGCGCGTCGCTCGCGATGCCGCGTACGTAGATCTCGTTGCCCGCCGAAGCGATCAGATGATCGCCGCGCGTCCCGAGTAGGTACGGCAAGGTGTCGGCCTGATCCTTCTCCAGGATCACGCCCGAACTCAGGAACGCCCGGACGTCGTCGTACGCGATGCTCGTGACGGATTCGGCCAGCGGCGTGATGCGCGCCTGCGGCGACAGGCGATAGGTCGATGCGCGCACGTTCGTGATGCGCGGTCGGCCGTCGATGTACACGAGGCCGAGGACGTCGCCCGGGTAAATGAGGTGCGGGTTCTCGACCTGCGGGTTCACGTACCAGATCTCCGGCCAGAACCACGGGTCCCTGAGGAACGTCGCGGCGATGTCCCAGAGGGTGTCGCCCACCTGGACGACGTAGCGGTCCGGGGCGTTGTCTGCAAGCGGTACGGGCGCGTCGATCTTCTCGAGAACGGGCTCGTAGGGCCGGGGCGCGGACTGCTTCGTCCGGGCCGGCTCCGGCGACGGGCCGCTCGATGCGGCCGGCGGCGCCGGGGAGTAGGCCCCTGCGTCGTAGGCAGGCGGGTTGCCCCCGCAACCGGCCAGCGTCAGGGCCAGTGTGGCAGCGGTCAGCCGAAGGCTGGGATTCAGGCTAATCTTGCTGAGTGACATGTCACGAGGACTCCCTGGGAACAATGCGATTCGGGCCTGTGTTTTCAAGGCGTTGCTATACTATGTCGCGCCGGTATGGCCGAGGCTGCTAATCAGGTCACGTTTCCGGTCCCGAGCTGCATCCGGAAGGGTGTATTTCACGCGGCATTGTCTGACATCTTATTCAATAAAGTCAAACATTTAGGCCGCATTTGTGGGAACTTACACGATAATGACGGCATGAGGCCGTCCCTTTAATTATGGCAAAACTGAAGATTCTGGAGTTTCCCGATCCGAGGCTCAGGAAGAAGGCCTCGCCGGTCGATGCCGTCGACGACGCGCTGCGGCAGCTGATCGGGGACATGTTCGAGACGATGTACGCGGCGCCGGGCATCGGCCTGGCGGCGACCCAGGTCGATGTACACAAGCGCCTGCTCGTCACCGACGTCTCGCCCGACAAGACCGAGCCTCACGTGCTGATCAACCCCGAAATCCTCGAAAAAGACGGCGTCGCGCTGACCGACGAGGGTTGCCTGTCGGTGCCCGGCTACTACGAGGAGGTCGAACGGGCCGGGCATATTCGCGTACGTTTCCTCGACCGCGCGGGGGAGCCGCAGGAGATGGAAGTCGAGGGCCTGCTCGCCGTGTGCATCCAGCACGAGATGGATCATCTCGAGGGCAAGCTCTTCGTCGACTACCTTTCCGAGGCGAAGCGCCAGCGGATCCGCAAAAAGCTCGAGAAAGACCGGCGCCAAGCGGCGATCGTGATGTGACGGGATGGCTGCCAGGCTGGTTTTCGCCGGCACGCCGGACTTCGCGCTCGCCTCGTTGAAGGCGCTCGTGGAGTCGGGCCGCGTGCCCGTCGCCGTACTGACCCGGCCCGACCGCCCGGCCGGACGCGGCAGGAAGCTGACGGCGAGCCCGGTCAAGCGCTACGCCGTCGAACGGGGCATTCCCGTATTGCAGCCGGCGACGCTTCGCGACGAGCCGGTCGTCGGCGAGTTGCGCGAGCTGCGGCCCGACCTGATCGTCGTCGCGGCCTACGGGCTGATCCTGCCGCAGGGCGTGCTGGACGTGCCGGCGCACGGTTGTCTCAACGTCCACGCGTCGGTGCTGCCGAGGTGGCGCGGTGCGGCGCCGATCCAGGCCGCGATACTCGCGGGCGACGACACCACCGGCATCAGCCTGATGTCGATGACGGCGGGGCTCGACTGCGGACCCGTGTATCGCGTCGAGGAGATCGCGATCGGCGACGACGAGACGGCCGGCGAATTGCACGACCGCCTCGCCGGTCTCGGCGGCCGGAGTCTGGTTGCGCACGTGGACGGGATCGCCGCGGGAGAGCTCGACGCCAGCCCGCAGGACGAGGCGGCGGCAAGCTACGCACCGAAAATCCACAAGCGGGACGCGGCGATCGACTGGTCCTTGCCCGCACGGGAGGTCGTGCGCCGGATCCGTGCGTACAACCCGTTCCCGGGGGCATATGCAAGCGTAGGAGCGGCTTTAGCCGCGAATTCGGCCGCGAACTCGGCCACGAATTCGGGCCTGAAGGCCCTCCTACAGGGGGAGCGCATCAAAATCTGGCGCGCCGCCGTCGCAGACGGGGACGGCGAACCCGGCGACGTCCTGCAATTCGATCGCGACGGCATCGCGATCGCCTGCGGGGAGGGCGCCGTCCGCGTCGACGAAGCGCAACTGCCCGGCAAACGGCGTGCGCCCGCGCACGAATTCGTCGGGCAGATCGATCTCGCCGGCCGGCGGCTCGGCTAGCGATGGCGAGCCAGGGGGCACGGGTTCGGGCGGCGGCTGCCGAGGCCGTCGACGCGGTCGTCACGCGCGGCCGGTCCCTGGACGACGCTCTGGCGGACGGCACGTCGCGCGTCGCGCCCGAGGACCGCCCGACGATGCGCATGCTGGCGTTCGGCGCGCTGCGGCATCACTGGCGCCTGCGAGCCTGGATCGGCCGCCTCGTCAGCCGGCCGCTGAAGCGGCGCGACAGTGTGGTCGGTGCGTTGCTCGCGGTCGGGCTGTATCAGCTGTGCGACACACGGATTCCGGATCATGCGGCCGTGTCGCTCACGGTCGATGCGACACGGGCGCTTCGCCGGCCGAAGCTCGCGGGGCTCGTCAACGCCTGCCTCAGGCGTTTCCGGCGCGAGAACCTCGCGGCCCAGGCTGCGGACGACGACGAGTCGCGCTGGAATCACCCGCAATGGCTGATCGATCGCCTCAGGCGCGACTGGCCCGACGACTGCGAGGCCATCCTCGACGCGAACAACGCGCGGGCGCCGATGTGGCTGCGCAGCAATGCATCGCGCCAGTCGGCGGCGGAGTACCGGAGGCGGCTGGCGCGCGCCGGTATCGGCTCCGGGCCGTCGGATGTCGCGCCCGACGCGGTACGCCTCGACGAGCCGCAGCTCGTCGCCGACCTGCCCGGTTTCGCCGACGGCGACGTGTCGGTCCAGGATGCGGCCGCCCAGCTGGCGGCGCGCTGGCTGATGGCGTCCGTCCCGTCGCGTGTGCTCGATGCCTGCGCAGCGCCGGGCGGCAAGAGCGGCCACCTGCTCGAACTCGGCGGCGGGGCGCTCGAATTGACGGCCGTCGACATCGACGCCGGCCGCGTGCAGCGCGTCCGTGAGAACCACGAAAGGCTCGGGGTCGATGCAACTATCGTCGTCGGCGATGCGTCGAAACCGGAAGAGTGGTGGGATGGCCGGCCGTTCGACGCGATTCTGCTGGACGCACCCTGTTCGGCCAGCGGCGTGATCCGGCGCCATCCCGATATCAAGTTGTTGCGGCGGGCCGGCGACGTCGACGCGCTCGGCGCCCGGCAGGCGGCGATCCTGAACGCGTTGTGGCCGTTGCTCGTGCCGGGCGGGCGGCTGCTGTACGTCACCTGCTCGGTGTTCGCCGCCGAGAACGATGCCGTGGTGGGAGGGTTCCTGGAGGCCAACGATGACGCGGTCGAGGACGCTGTGTTGCCAAGTTACAACAACCGCGATCTAATGCGGAGAAAGGCATGCGGCTACCAGGTCCTGCCCGGCACGGGCGACATGGACGGGTTCTATTACGCCTGCCTCGCCAGGAAGGTCTCCTGAAGACGACGATGACGGACAGATACGCGGAGTCAGGGAATTTGCGGGCCATGCGCGCGTGGGTCGCGCTGTTCGCCGCGCTCGCCCTGGCTACGGGGATCGCGCAGGACGAGATCGAACGGGAGGGTTACTTCGAGGTTCGCTCGGCATCGACCGAGATCGTCGACGGCGTGCACTCGCTCGACGCGCGACTGCAGCTCGTACTGCCGACCGAGGCGCTGGCGGCACTCGAAAGCGGCGTGACGCTGACGATCGAGCTGCAGATGCAGCTCATCCGCGAACGGCGCTGGCTGCCCGACGATACGGAAGCCGAACTCGCCGTCCGCTATGAACTCGAATTCTCGCCCGTCGCCCAGCGCTACATCGTGCGCAACCTGAACAGCGGCGACCAGGACTCCTTCGCAACGCTCTATTCCGCGCTCAACAGCCTCGGTCGCGTCCAGGGCCTGCCGGTCATCGACGACTCGCTGCTGGCGGGCAAGCGGGTTTACCGGGCCAGGCTGCGCGCGATGCTCAACATGCAGCAATACCCGGCGGCGCTGCGCGTCCTTTTCTTCTGGCGCGGCGAATGGCAATTGCAGAGCGAATGGTTCGAATGGTCGCTCGAAAAATAATGCGGATCGTCTACGGGCTGATCGGCGCGTCGGGCGTCGCGCTCGCCGTTGCGGCGCTGTTCCTGCTCACCCGAACCGTGCAGAAGTCCGATGATTTCGATCGTCTGCAGGACGTCATCCTGCTGATCAACATCGCAGGCGGCGTGTTGCTGCTCGCGCTGCTCGTCGGCAACCTTGCCCGCCTGGTGCGCGATTATCGCGAGAACGTTCCGGGCGCCAAGCTCAAGGCCCGCATGGTCGGCATGTTCGTCGGCCTCGCCGTGCTGCCGCTGCTCGTCGTGTTCTATTTTTCGATGCAGTTCATCAACCGGGGCATCGACAGCTGGTTCGACGTGGAGGTGGAGGAAGGACTCGACAACGCGCTGATGCTCAGCCGCGCCGCGCTCGAGATACAGAAGCGGCGCAACCTGCG
>JAKSCZ010000508.1 GCA_022360335.1 Pseudomonadota bacterium | reverse complement strand
GTGCAAGCGTATCGTCAATGCACATCGATCGGGCCGCGGGGCGCCCGACTCGAGGAGCGCAGGTGCTTCCGGCACGGCGCAGGAACGGTAAGGAAGCATGAGTAAGGTAACCCGCCTGTCGATCGACAATTCCCCGGACGAACGTGCGGGTATCTGGGTCTCGAGGATCGATCGCGGATTAAGCGAGCTGGAAAAGCAGGAACTCGGCGAATGGCTGGCGAAGTCTCCGGGAAACTACCGGGCGTTCGTCGAAATGGCCGAACTCTGGGACCAGATGGACGCGATGACCTTGTTGGCCGATCTCTGCCCGAGGCCGGCGGAGGCTCCCCGATCCCCGGGCCTGCGACGTTGGGCTGTCGCCGCAACGGTCGTGCTGGCCGCAGTCGTTGCCTCGTTACTGGTTCTGAATCGCGATAGTGAACGGGAATTCCGGCAGGTCCGGACCTCGGATCTCACCGCCTCCGTGCTGGTGACGGAAGTCGGCGAGCAGGCCGCACACCGCCTGTCCGACGGCAGCACGCTGATCCTCAATACCGACAGCGAAGCGAGAATCGACTTCACCGAGGCGAATCGCTTCGTCATGCTGGAGCGTGGAGAAATACACATCAGCGTCGCACACGAATCGCGTCCGTTGAGCGTCGTCGTCGGTGACCGCGTGTTCCAGGCGCTCGGCACGGAATTCAACATCGAGATTACCGACGATCACAGTATCGAGCTGTTGGTCACGGAAGGGCTGGTCGTCGTCGGTCTGCTCGAAGGGCCGATTGCCGACTTGCCGCGGGACGCGCCTGTCGAGCTCGCGCCGTCTTCGACACTCGTTGCCGAGGGTGAAGCCGCCATTGTCCAGCAGGTGGAAGATACGCTTTACGAGATCGAGACGAACGAGATACGGACCGAGGACATCGCCATCCAGTTGTCGTGGAGAAACGGCAATATCGTGTTCACCGGCGAAACGCTCGAAGAGGCCATGCAGGAAGTCGAGCGGTACACGGCGGTCAAGTTCGTCTTCTTGGACGAAAATGCAAAGAAGGAGGAAGTTGCGGGCTTCTTCAAGGCCGGTGACGTCGAGGGACTGCTCGCGGTGCTTCGAGCGGAATTCGAAATCTCCTATCAGTGGATAGGCGACCATACGGTGGAACTGGCGGCAGACCGGGCGACCGAGTAAAAGCTTCGGGCTGACCGCGCAGGGGTGCGGAGCGCGCGATCGAAAAAATACTCAAGAACCAACGAGGGAAAGTGATTCCCCATTCGTCTACCACGCAGGGCCGGAGAAACGCCGGTCCTGCGGAGGATGCGCTAAGACCATTCGTGTACGCGATTGCGTCCATGCTGTTCTGGTGGGCGACGTTTGCGTATGCAGCGGAGCCTCGGAGCGAGCAATCGGTCTTCTTCGACATTCCTCGGCAAAGAGCGGATTTCTCGCTCACCCAGTTTGCTGAGCAGGCCGATCTGACGCTGGTCTTTCGATTCAAGAGCGCAAAGACGAAGACGGCGAACGAATTGGTAGGTGAGTTCACCGTGGCCGACGGGATCGAGGTTCTGTTGGCCGATACCGGGCTCGAGCCTGTGTTCAGCGATCAGGGACTTCTTTTGTCCGTATCTGACGAAGAGTCGGAATCCGAGGGGGATCGAATGAACACCAGGAAAAAAACAGGCTTTCTTGCAGCGTTGTTGACGGTCTTTAGCGCAGCGCCTTCCGGCGCACAGGACGCCGCAGAGGCCGTCGAAGAAATCGTGGTGGTCGGTTACCGGCAAAGTCTGTTTGCCGCGCGCGAGAACAAGCGTAATGCGGAGGATATCCGGGACGTTCTCGCGCAGGAAGACATCGGCGCGTTGCCGTCTTTGTCGATCGGCGACGCCCTGAACCGGCTGCCCGGCCTGGCCGCAGACCGCGACCGCGGGAATTCCTCGCAGGTATCGATCCGCGGGCTCGGGCCGGGTTTCGGACTGACGACCATCAACGGCAGAGAAATGACGACGGCCGCACCCGATCGGGATGTGCGCCTGGATCAATTCCCCTCCGAGCTGATGCGCGGCGCCGAGGTTTACAAGACGTCGCAGGCCAAGCTGATATCCGGCGGCATCTCGGGCGTCATCAACCTGCAGACCATCAAGCCCCTGGAACTCGACGGTGCGCAGGTCTTTTCGGGCCAGCTGCTCGGGGCGTATTCGGAGCTTGACGCGGATCGGGCCGGCAGCAACGGATCCGGATACCGCGGCAGCGCCTCGTACATCGGCCAGCATCTGGATGGCCGCCTCGGCATTGCCGCAGGCATTGCGGTCAGAGATGCGGAGACGCCGACGAACAGGCTGATCAACGGGTTCTTTGCCGATAATCGCGATTTCAACGGCGATGGAACCAACGATTTCGGTCCGGGTAATTTCCAGTACCGGTATACATACGGAACGGACGAGCGAATCGGCGCCTACGGCACCTTGCAATACGATCTCACGCCGGAACTGCGCCTGACCGTCGACGCTTTGCACACCGACCGCGAAGGTATCGACCGGCGCTCCTTCCTGCAGTTCAACGGTGCGCGCGCAGGCAACGCCGGCTGGGATACCGCCACCTCTTCCGTGGATGCAAACAACGTCATGACCCATGTCGACTACTCCAACCTGGGGCCGGTTCGCGTGCAGATGCAGGACCTAACCCAGATCGATGAGTCGAACGCCTTCGGCCTCAATCTCAACTGGGCGCGCGACGACCTGACCGTTCAGTTCGACGTGAATACCTCGCGCACCACGCGTGACCGGGTGCTGTATCAGCCGCGCGCGCAGCGTGCGGTGAATCGCGTTGCCGCGTCCTTTCGGCAGAACGGCGACGCCTCGTACTCGCTGGTCGACGTCGACGAGCTCGGTACTCTCGACGATTTCCTGCTGCAGAATCTGCAGTTGCAGCAAACCGACGTGGAAGACGAACTCTCGGCCTTCAAAGTCGACGTCGAGAAATCCTTCGAAAACACCTTCATTACGTCCGTCTCCGGCGGGGTTCGGCAGGTTTCGCGCGAGAAGAGCAGTATCTTCGATAACGACACCCAGGGGTTCAACGTCGCAGCCGATCCGCGATCGCTGCAGCCCTACGCGATGAACTTCCCGTACGGCAGCCTGTTTTCGGGATCCGGCGGCGTGTTCCCCCAATCCTGGCCGATCTTCGATCCGATCGGCGTATTTGCCGAAGGGAGCAATTCGTTCGCGTTCGACCAGGAAAGCTCGAGCGACCTGGCGGCCAGCTACGACGTCGAAGAAGACCGCCTTGCGTTCTATATCGAGGCGAACTTCGCCGGTGTCCTCGGGTCCGTGCCGTTTTCCGGCAACGTCGGCGTTCGTTACGTCGATACCGACGTCACGTCGCGCGGTGTCGCAGCCGAGGTACTGCAGGTCATCACCGACCCGGGCACCGGAGAGGTGGTCGACGTCGTTTTCGGTGCACCGTCACCCGTGCAGCTCGAGAACCGGTTCGACAACGTGTTGCCGAACCTGAGTCTGAACTTTGAGCTGACGGAGGACCTGTTGCTGCGTTTCGGCGCCTCGAAGGGAATCGCACGCAGCCCGATCGACTCGCTGGGCGCCACACGGAGCCTCGGGTTCAATACGAATACGGGACAGGCCACCGGTTCCGGCGGTAACCCGTTTCTCGAGCCTTTCGAGTCGACGAACCTGGATTTGTCGCTCGAATACTACTTCGCGGACGATGGACTGCTTGCCGTCGCCGTGTTCCGCAAAGACCTCGAGACCGTGATTTTCCCCAACTCGAGCGAGAGCGCCGTCGAGACCTACGACGGCGTGGACTTCGAGATTACCCGGCCGGTCAACGAGTCCGTCGACGACGGCCTCAGCGGCGTCGAGCTGCAATATCAGCAGACGTTCACGAATCTGCCGGGTCTCTGGAGCAACCTCGGCGTCGCTGCGAATCTCACGTTCGTCGACAACGACATCGAATGGACCTTCAACCCGAACGCGCAATACACCGTGGGTCTGGAAGGTGTGTCGGACCGGCTGGTGAACGCGGCGGTCTATTTCGACGACGGCCGCTTCTCGGCGCGCCTGGCGTACAACTCCAGAGAAGAGTTTTACCGAAACGTCGGCGGCAACCGGATCGACGATGGCGGCGAATACGTCGATCTGAATCTCGCATACGCAATAAACGATTCGTGGAAGATCATCCTGCAGGGTCTGAATCTCGGCGATGAGCCGACCGTGTTCCGCCACATGCCGACGTCGGCAAACGCGACCGGGCCCTACGACAACGTCGTCAACGCCGTCGAATACAGCGGCCGCAAGTGGTTCCTGGGAGTTCGCTTCTCTCTCTGACCGACGATTCCCGGCCGCAACGCAGCCAGGCGCCGGTATCGGATTCCGCTACCGGCGCCTTCCTTTCCAGTACCTCACCGGTGAAGTGCATGAGACCGACATTACTGACGATACTGAGCATGGTTTTCTGCATGGCATGCTCGCAATCCGACCGGCAGAGCGTGTCCGAAGAGGGTGCAGGTCCGCCCAATATCGTACTGATCCTGGCGGACGACCTGGGCTACGGCGATATCGGCCCCTACGGACAGGAACTGATCCGAACTCCGAGACTCGACCGGTTGGCGGCGAACGGGCTGGTCTTCACCCAGCACTACGCGGGCAGTACGGTCTGCGCGCCGTCGCGCGCCTCGCTCATGACCGGCAAACACACCGGCCGCGTTCAGATTCGCGGCAACTACGAACTGGGCGGTTTTTACGACGAGCACGAGTTCGGCCAGATGCCCCTGGCCGACGACGCGGTCACGATTGCCGAAGTTCTTCGGGATGCAGGCTATGCGACCGCGCTGATCGGCAAATGGGGCATGGGCGGGCCGGAAAGCGAAGGCGTACCGAACAGGCAAGGCTTCGATTACTTTTTCGGCTACCTGGATCAGAAGCAGGCCCACAACTACTATCCGACACACTTGTGGCGCAACGAACAGCGGGTCGAGCTCGAAAACAGGTTTTTCGTTCCGCACGCGAGGCAGTACGGCGGATCGGAACGTGCCTCGGACTACCGCGATTACATGGGCAAGGACTACGTTCCCTACCTGATGCTGGATGAAGCGAAATCCTTCATTCGCGACAACAGGGACAGTCCGTTCTTCCTCTATTTCTCATCGACTATTCCGCATTCCGCGCTGCAGATTCCGGACGAGGAACTGACGATGTACGAGGGCGACTGGCCCGACCCGCCGCTGGACGGCGGAGGCTATACGCCGCATCCGAAGCCTCGCGCCGCAAGGGCGGCCATGATCTCCTTACTGGACCGCCAGGTCGGCGAAATCGTGAAGACGCTCGCCGAGCAGGGCATCGCCGACAATACGCTGGTGATCTTCACCAGCGATAACGGCCCCGCACCCGAAGGCGGCCAGGACGTCGGGTTTTTCCGGTCGTCGGGCGAGCTCAGGGGAATCAAGCGCGATCTCTACGAAGGCGGTATCCGGGTGCCGTTTATCGCCCATTGGCCGGACGCCGTCCCCGGGGGCGGCCGCTCGGACCGCGTTTCGGCATTCTGGGACATGCTGCCGACCTTCGCGGCGCTGGCGGGTGCGGATACCCCGCCCGGCATCGATGGGCTTTCTTTCGAGCCGGCCCTGCGCGGACAGCTTGCGGAGCAGGAACACCCGTACCTGTACTGGGAGTTTCACGGCCAACCGCCCCCCGGTCCGGCCCAGGCGATCCGCAAGGGAGCCTGGAAACTCATTCGTTTTCTCCCGCCGGGCGAGCCCTCGCACGTCGAGCTGTACAATCTGGACGACGACGTCTCCGAGTCGCACGACCTGTCGGAGTCGCATCCCGAGATTGTCGAAGAACTCCTGGCACTGATGGAATCGGCGCGCGAGGAGTCACCGTATCCCGGATTCAATTTCGACCCCGAGGCGGTACCGGTAAACGAATATGCCGATCGGTAACGGCTGCGCCTGCGTGGCGCGATTTGCCGCACGAATCCTGGGCCCGTTACTGGGGGCGGTGTTGCTTGCGTCCTGTGGCGGCGCCGGCGGCAAAACTGTCGACGATACGGCGCCCGGTTTCCATGGCTCCAGGCAATCGATCAATGCCGGTTGGCGATTCCGTCTCGGTGACGACGCGGACTACGCGAGCACCGAACTCGACGATTCCGGGTGGCGGTTGCTGGACCTGCCGCACGATTTCTCCATAGAAGGCGAAATCAGGGAGAATAACGCGGCCGGCAAGGCGGGAGGATTCTATCCCGGCGGTACGGGCTGGTATCGCAAACTGCTGCCGTGGGACCCTGCCTGGCAGGGTGCCCGCGTGCTGCTCAGTTTCGACGGCATCATGATGAGATCGCGGATATTCGTCAACGGCCGCGCCGTGAGCAGTCAGGCGTACGGTTATCTCGGTCAGACTGCCGACGTCACGGAGCGTCTCGTCCCGGGTGAGCCGCTCGTGATCGCGGTGCGGGCCGACAACGACAAGATGCCGAGCGGTCGCTGGTATACCGGATCCGGTATTTACCGCAACGCGTGGCTCGACGTGCGCGCGCCGGTGCGCCTGGCGTTTGACGGCAGTTGGGTGCGCACCCTTCGGGCGGACGACGACGATGCCGGGTTGCTGGTCAGTCACGAACTCCGCAACGACGATTCCGTGCCGGTGGATGCGCGTATCGAGACGACGCTGATCGCGCCTTCCGGTGACGAGATTCGCCTGCCGTCTCAGGCGGCCGGACTCGGCGCAAGGAGCACCGGTGTCGTCGAGTTCGCAGCGAGCATCGAATCGCCGAGGCGCTGGTCGGTCGAGGCGCCCGCTCTCTATCGCATGGAGACCCGTGTGTTCGTCGACGGAGCGCTCGTCGACCGGCAGAACAGACGAATCGGGATCCGGACTATCGACGTCAGCGTGGACAGCGGTTTCCTGTTGAACGGCGTGCCTGTCGAAATCCGGGGCGTATGCCTGCACCACGATGGAGGCGCCGTCGGCGCCGCCGTACCGAAAGACGTGTGGCGTCGCCGGCTCGAATTGCTCAAGAACATGGGCGTCAACGCGATCCGCGTCGGCCATACCCCGTTCGCGCCCGAGTTCTACGATCTCACCGACGAACTGGGGCTGATGGTCATGGACGAAGCGTTCGACGGCTGGGAAAAAGAGAAGGCGGCGTTCGACTACGGCCTGGTCTTCGAGGAGCGCTGGCGCGAGGATCTGAGCGCGTTTATCCGCCGCGACCGACACCATGCATCGGTCGTCTTCTGGAGCATCGGGAACGAGGTCCACGAAGCGACTCCGGAGACGCAAAAGGCACTGGTCGACCACGTCCGCGCGCTCGACGACAGCCGCCCGATTACGCAGGGCGAGGGAAGCGGGCTGGGCCACGACGATATCGCCGGTTTCAACGGGCACGGCGAATTCAGGGGCGCGATCGAGGCGTACCACGCGCAACACCCGGACCGGCCCGTTATCGGCACGGAGATTACCCACACGCTGCACACACGCGACGTTTATCGATCCAGGACGGAGTACCGGACGAGGGACAATCCTGCACCCTGGGAGCTGCAGTCCAATCGCCGGGACGGCAAGTCGCATCTCGATCTGTGGAATTCGTTCAAGGACCGTGTATTTTACGTTCCCGATTTCACGCGCGGGGAGGTCTGGCCCGAAGAGCCGCTGGTCTATGCGTCTTCGTTCGACAACAACCTCGTGAGGATGGGGATAAGGGACCAGATCCGCCTGTCCGAAGAGCTGCCCTATCTTCTGGGCACTTTTCGATGGACCGGTATCGATTACCTCGGCGAATCGTTCGACTGGCCGGCGCGAACGGCGAATTTCGGCGTCATCGATCTCGCCGGATTCCCGAAAGGCGTTTACTACCTGTACCAGAGTCGGTGGTCCGCGAAACCCATGGTCCACGTCGATCCGCATTGGACGCAGCCGGGCAAGGAGGGTAGCGAAATCCCGGTAGTCGTGTACACCAATCTCGAAGAAGCCGAGCTGTTCCTGAACGATCGATCGCTGGGACGGCGCATCATGGGCGAGGAGATGCAACTGGTCTGGACGGTTCCTTACGAGCCCGGCGTGATTCGCGCGGTAGCCTACGGCGAAGACGACGTGACGGTATCGGCGCAGCGAAGTACGGCGGGCGATCCTGCGCGTATTTCGGTTCGCAGCGATCGTGCGGGACTACCCGCCGACGGCGAATCCGTGGCACACCTCGATATCGAGGTTACCGACACCGACGGTGTGCGCGTTCCCTGGGCAGGCAACCGCCTGTTCGTGGAAGTCGACGGCCCCGCGCGACTGATCGGACTCGAGAACGGCGATATCCTCGAACACCAATCGGTCAAGGACGGCAACAGAAAGGTATTTCGCGGCAGGCTGCTCGCGATGGTGCAGTCTCTGCGCACGGCCGGCGTCGTCCGGGTTACCGTCAGAGGCGACGGCCTTGCGGCGGCATCCGTCGATATCCGGGTACGGACTCCCTGAAGCATGCGAGGCGGTTCGGCGATCAAGCCCGTTTCGCTCCTGCTCGCGTATCTCGCTGCGCTGTCCGGCTGCGGCGCCTGCGCGTCCGATGCGCCGGCGCCGATCGATGCCTCGTCCCGGGACGGGGCCGGGCCGGGCGTCGTCAGGTTCGATCCGCTGGAGCGCCGATTCACCGTCAGCAACGATCTGGTGGGTATCCATTTCGTTTATTCGATCGAGGACGACGCAATTTACCACGGGGACTGGTTTGCCGAGTGGGCCGGGGAAGCCGGTATCGCGGCTGCGCGGTATCCCGGCGGCACGGTCGTCAAGTACTGGGACTGGCGGCAGCCGACGGGCGTTTTCTCGGGCGATCGCTGGGACCCTGAATTCGACCCTTCCGATACGGCGCCCGACTCGCGCTGGATGAGTCTGGACGAGTTTCTCGCTTTTGCGCGCCGGGCCGGCATCAAACCGATTCTCGGTGTAAACCTGCTGTCCGGCAAACGCTTCGGTCGTGAGAAGGAGAGCATCGAGCGGGCCGCGAGAATGGTCGAGTACGTCCGGGACCGGGGTTTCCCCGGCGCCGACTGGTACCTCGGAAACGAGGAAATACACTTCCATGGCGGAATCCGGGCATATGCAGAAACGTTTCGCCGCCACGCCGCTGCAATGAAACGGGTCGACCCGGCCATCCGGGTCTTCTGGAACGACAACGCCGGCAGTCCGGACAGAATTCGCGAGTTTCTGGCACACGACGGCGGAGCCGCGGACGGCTACGAGACTCACGGCAAATGGCCGTTTGGAGGGACGCCGCAGGGCTACGACCCCGCGAGTATCGACGAGTGGCGCGAAGAGTATCCGCTCAGGGACAGAAAGAACTTCGACGCCGCGTCGGGCGGGCGCGTTTGGCGAAACAGCGCCGCGTTCTACCGGGAGGTTGCCCGCTCCGCCGGCCGGCCCGAACTGATGATCGCGAACAATGAATACGGGCTCGGACGTCCGGAGAATCTCGTTGGTTTCGATCGCTTCACGTACGGGCTGTTGTTGACCGACATGCTGTCCGAACTGTTGATCGGCAATTGGGACAGAGCTGCCTACTGGAGCTCGAATCTGGTTTTCGACAATACCGACGGCCGCACGGCAGATGGGGGAGACGACCGCGGTTTGATCGCTGTCGGCGGCGGGCAGAAACTGAATCCGTGCCATCTCGGCATGCGGCTGATTGCGGCCGCGCAGGGCGGCGAGTTCGTCACGGATTTTGCCGTCAACCCGGGCGTTTACGGATACGCGGTCAGGCAGGATAGGATACTGTTCGTGTTCGCGATCAACAAATCGCTGGAGGATCGGGCGATCCGTTTCGATATCGAAGGCGCCACTGCCGAAGTACTATTGACGATGATGCGCGGACAGGACGGCTTCGGTGTCCTGCATCGTGAGGAACTGGCAACGGACTACGAATCCGTCGAAATCGACATGGCGCCCGAGACCTTCGTCCGATTGCAGATGCGGTTGCCTGCGCCGCTCCAATAAGAAAGACGACAAACTGGAATAGGAACTGCAAAGGGGAATCTATGCATCTGGGAACGCTGGATCTGTCGGTCGTTGCGATCTATGCACTCGTCCTGCTCGTGCTGGCGCAGTGGGTGTCGCGCGAGAAAGCGGGTCATCGAAAAGACTCGAGCGACTACTTTCTGGCAGGCCGGGCGTTACCCTGGTGGGCGATCGGCGCCTCACTGATCGCGGCCAACATCTCGG
This sequence comes from Pseudomonadota bacterium, assembly GCA_022360335.1. Classification (GTDB taxonomy): domain Bacteria; phylum Pseudomonadota; class Gammaproteobacteria; order Steroidobacterales; family Woeseiaceae; genus UBA1847. The sequence goes on along the minus strand of JAKSCZ010000508.1, from coordinate 1,304 downwards.
CCGAGCAGATCATCGGCATGTCCGGGTCCGCCTGGGTCATGGGAATCGCCATCGGCGCGTACGAGTGGATGGCGGCGATAACGCTGGTCATCGTCGCCAAGTGGCTCTTGCCCGTGTTCCTGAAGCACAGGATCTACACGATGCCGCAGTTCCTGGAAGAACGTTACGACCATCGGGTGCGGAACGTCATGGCGCTGTTCTGGCTGGGCATCTACGTGCTGGTCAACCTGACGTCGATCCTGTGGCTCGGCGCACTCGCCGTCAACACGGTAACCGGGCTCGACCTGACGATCAGTCTCATCGCATTGGGCGGCTTTGCGACGGCTTACTCGCTCTACGGGGGGCTCAAAGCCGTGGCGCTCACCGACATCATCCAGGTGACACTGCTGGTGCTGGGCGGGATCCTGATCGCGATCATCTCGCTGAACGAAGTGTCCGGCGGCCAGGGTGTCGTCGCCGGCTTCAACACGCTGCTCGAGAAGACGCCGGAGCGTTTCGATCTGATTTTCACGAAGGACTCACCGCACTACGTCAGCCTGCCCGGCATCTCGGTGCTGGTCGGCGGCATGTGGATCATGAATCTGTCGTACTGGGGCTTCAACCAGTACATCATCCAGCGGGCGCTGGCGGCGAAGAACACCCGGGAAGCGCAAAAGGGCATCCTGTTCGCCGCGTTTCTCAAGATGCTCATGCCGTTGATCATCGTGTTACCCGGTGTCGCGGCGGCGGTTCTGGCGCCGGACCTCGCGGCCCCGGACCGGGCGTACCCGACGGTCATGAACCTGCTCCCGGCCGGTATCCTGGGCCTGGTCTTCGCGGCGCTGATCGCCGCGATCGTGTCGTCGCTGGCTTCGATGATGAATTCCATCTCGACGATATTCACCATGGATCTGTACCGGAACTTCAGGTCCGGCGAGGAATCGGAGGGCGAACTGGTCCGCACCGGGCGTATCGTCAGTTTTTCCGCGATCGTCATTGCGACGATCGTCGCCAAACCCCTGCTCGGCAATTTCAGCCAGGCGTTCCAGTACATCCAGGAGTTTACGGGCTTCTTCACGCCGGGTGTCTGTGCACTGTTCCTGCTGGGTTTCTTCTGGCCGAAGACGACGCCGGTCGCCGCCTTGCTGACCGCGCTCGGCTCAGCCGTATTCTCGATCGCCTTCAAACTGGCCTGGCCCGCCCTGCCGTTCATCGACCGGGTCGGTATCGTCTTCCTGATGTGTATCGCCGTGGGCGTGGTCGTTTCGCAATTGCAAGGCGCCGAAAAGCACCCGAAGGCCATCGACTACGACGGCGTGGACACG
>JAKSCZ010000555.1 GCA_022360335.1 Pseudomonadota bacterium | reverse complement strand
GAACCTGTCGAGCTTGGTCGAATCGTCCAGTCGCCGCGTCCGTAATCGCAGTAACACCGTCAGCAACGACCGTTGCGCGAGGTCTTGCGCCTGTTCCGGATCGCCACATCGCTTGAGCAGTACCGCCTGAATCCAGCGCGAGTAACGGCGGACGAACTCCGCTTCAGCCCTGGAACCACCGGCTCTGATGCGATCGGCGAGTGCAGTCGGCGAACTGCCTTCGTGGTCGTGCGACTCATCCCCCGGCACTGTCGCACAGCCTTGCCCGGCCCGTTTCCCAAAGCCGAATCGTCGGGTCGCGCAATTCACATTCCGCCATGCCGTCACGGGCGGAAACGATCGACAGTCCTCGCGACATTGGCCTCGAACCGGTAGCTTGCAAGCCTGCATGATACCGTCAGCCCGAGGCAAATCCTAGTTATAAAGCAGCGAGTTACAGTCTATATACAGCCTCCTGTCAATGTGTCTGCCGGCATCGCAGATCAATGGAATCCTGCTTCGGCCTGCCTGCCTAGTCCGTATCGTCGTTGCCGCTGGCGCCGCCGGCGTTGCTACCCGACGAACTGGCCGACATCGCCAGCGACGGCGTCGGGTAGGGCACGATCTGTGTGTAGATCCAGTTCGGTTTACCCGAGAGATAGGTCATCGCGAACGGGTGACTGTCGCCCTCGATGTTGACCACCGTCCCGGTCAGGTGGCCGGCTGCGCCCCCATCGGGTCGCCACTCGCAATCGCTGACGTTATTCCAGCGCTTTTCGTTCGCCGGATTGGCCGACGTGCACTTTATCTCGATCGAATCGCCCCGGGGATTGGTGAAATCCAGACGATCGCCGGCCCGCAACAAGGGGGTATCGGAATCACGAATGGTCCATTTGGACCGGGTAAAAGCCTCTTTGCTCATTTCTCTTTACTCGTTGGTCATCGGAGTCCTCGGCGCACGCGCGTTCCGCGTCGTCTCGGGGTTCGACTGGTTACTGTCGTGAAACGGTCACATGTCCCACGCGTGGGGGCAGAGAACGCCCCCCTGAATTCGGAATGGACTAATGGACGGAGCGACTCAGGGCGAAGCCGGCCCAGAAGTACGGGTCCCGCCACTGGGGCCGGGCGCGAACACTCAGTTTTGCCCGTTGCAATGCCTGGCGAACGGGACGCCCGTGCACCAACAGCTCGGTATAGAGCACCGACATCAACTGCGCCGTCGCTGCATCGTCGACATTCCAGAGCGACGACACGACCGAGTCGGTACCCGACTGCAAAACTGCACGCGTCAGACCGAGCAGCCCCTCGCCGTCGACTTCGTCACCCAACGCGGTACTGCATCCGCTCAGTACGACCAGTGACGCATCGAACTCGAGACCCGAGACTTCCTGCATTGTCAGATAGCCGTCGACGTTCTCGCCGTCCTCTCGATACAAGCTGAACACCAGGCTGGCGATATCGGGCTGACGCGCATCGAACAACCCGTGCAGCGCAAGATGAATGATGCCGAACCGGGTCAGATCCAGGCTCAGGAACCTCGACTTGAGCGCATCGAACCCGGAGAGTCTCTGCGAGCGCCGGTTCCCCGCTGCGGCTATCAGCTCCGCCGCCTCCGTCGACGACCAATGCAGTCTTTTCAGCGATGATGCGGTACGCGATGCCGACACCGGCGCGCCCGGTTCCGGGCTGTGCTCCGGCGCCGGGAACGAGAACCGGCTGTCCCTTTCGGAGTACACCGCATCGGACACCACCAGAACGTCGCCTCGTCCGTCAGTACTCGAAGCCGGATCGACGCCCCGTGCAGACCGACCGAACAGCGACGGCCGGTATTCAACCGTCATGGACTCGACAAGGGGCGTATAGCAGCCGGCGCCGGCCGCCGCGGCAACCGGTTTGCCTGCCAGGATTGAAAACGGGACGTGCGCGAGGGGGCCGTCGGGGACGACGATCAAGCGCGAATACGCCGGCAAGCGATCGTAGACGGGACGTAACAGCATGTCGCTCAGCGTCGCTGCCGCCTTCGTTCTTCCGCAGCCGCTGCCGATCTTCGGAGCGCGCAATGCGTCGACCACACGTTCTACGGCGTCGACGATCCGGTCTTTCGCCGCAATTTCGTATGAGCTCACGCTGTCGGCATCGATACTCCAGACATAGCCCCTGTCGTCGCCGAGAAAATAATGGAGGATGAGTTCGCCCTCCAGCAACTCCTCCTGGATATCGTGCAGACCGGCAAGGTCGGCGTCCAGGAACAGCGCATCGTCGAATCTCGAACCGTCGTATCCCGACT
>JAKSCZ010000557.1 GCA_022360335.1 Pseudomonadota bacterium | reverse complement strand
CCGCCGCCCGGCCGAAAACCACAAGGTCGATCAGGGAGTTGGAGCCGAGCCGGTTGGCGCCATGGACGGACACGCAAGCCGCCTCGCCAAGCGCCATCAGCCCCGGCACCACCTGATCGGGATCGCCATTGGCCTTGGTCAGCACCTCCCCGTGATAGTTCGTCGGGATGCCGCCCATGTTGTAATGGACGGTCGGCAGTACCGGGATCGGCGCTTTCGTCACGTCGACGCCGGCGAAGATGCGCGCCGACTCGGCGATTCCGGGCAGGCGCTCTTCGATGACCTCCGGACCGAGGTGTTCGAGATGCAGGTGGATGTGGTCCTTCTCCGCGCCGACGCCGCGTCCCTCGCGAATCTCGATCGTCATCGATCGCGACACGACGTCGCGCGAGGCCAGGTCCTTGGCGTTCGGCGCATAGCGCTCCATGAATCGCTCGCCCTCCGAGTTCGTGAGGTAGCCCCCCTCGCCGCGTGAGCCCTCCGTGATCAGGCAACCCGAACCGTAGATGCCGGTCGGGTGAAACTGCACGAACTCGAGATCCTGCACGGGCAGACCCGCGCGCAGCACCATCGCGTTGCCGTCGCCCGTGCACGTGTGTGCCGACGTGCAGGAGAAGTAGGCACGACCGTAGCCGCCCGTCGCGAGGATGACCTGGTGCGCGCGAAAGCGGTGCAGGCGTCCCGTCGCGAGGTCGATCGCGACGACGCCGCGGCAGACCCCGTCCTCCATCATGAGATCGACGGCGAAATACTCGACGTAGAACTCGGCGTCGTACTTGAGCGACTGCTGGGACAGCGTGTGCAGCATGGCGTGCCCGGTACGGTCTGCCGCCGCGCAGGTGCGCTGCGCCGTGCCTTCGCCGTAACGCGTCGTCATGCCGCCGAACGGCCGCTGATAGATCCTGCCGTCCTCGGTGCGGGAAAACGGGACGCCGTAGTGCTCGAGCTCGATGATGGCGTCGGGCGCTTCCTTGCACATGTACTCGATCGCGTCCTGGTCGCCGAGCCAGTCCGAGCCCTTGACGGTATCGTACATATGCCAGCGCCAGTCGTCCTCGCCCATGTTGCCGAGCGCCGCCGAAATACCGCCCTGTGCCGCGACGGTATGGCTGCGCGTCGGGAAGACTTTCGTGACACAGGCCGTTTCGAAACCCGCATTGGCAAGGCCGAACGTCGCGCGCAGTCCGGCGCCGCCCGCACCGATCACGACGACGTCGTAACTGTGATCGATGAACTCGTAGTCGCTCATGCGCCGATACCGATCTTGAGGATGCCGAACACGGCCGCCGCGGCCAGGAAGACGTGCGCGAAGCGGGACAGGACGAGCGATGCAATCCTGAGCCCGTGCCCGTGCACGTAGTCCTCGATGACGACCTGCACGCCGAGATACGAGTGATAGGCCATCGTTAGCGACAGCAGCAGCAACAGGACCGCGTTGATCGGCCGGCCGATGAACGCGACGGCTTCGGCATGGCCGAACCCGCTCAGCGTCGCCATGGCCCAGGCGAACCACAGTCCCAGAATCGCGAGCGCGCCGCCCGACACGCGCTGCCCCCACCAGTGCGCCGTGCCGTCTTTCGCCGTGCCGAGGCCGAGGACGCGGCCGAGCGGTGACCTGAGACTCATGACATGGCCCACCAGAACGCGGCGGTCAGCACGACGGAGGCGACGATAACGAACCAGGCCGACGCCGTCGCCTGTTCTTTGCCGAGGCCGCGGCCCGTGTCCCAGACGAGATGCCGTATCCCGTTTGCCAGGTGGTAGAAGAAAGCCCAGGCCCAGCCGGCGAGCAGCAGGCGTCCGACCACGGTGTCCAGGGCGCCGACGAACCGCGCATACGCCTCCGGCCCGGACGCGGCGTCGAACAACCAGCCCGCGAAAACGACGAAGCCGAGCGCCATGCCGATGCCGGTGGCCCGGTGCAGGATCGACGACGTCATCGTGACGGGCCAGCGGTAGATCGAGAGATGGGGCGACAGCGGCCTGTCGTGGTCACTCATGGAATCGTTTCTTGGTCAAAAATCGATGCAGCGCCCGGCCTT
>JAKSCZ010000317.1 GCA_022360335.1 Pseudomonadota bacterium | reverse complement strand
GGACAACAGCGACGTCGGGAAATACGTGGCGCTCGCGCAGGACAAGTCGTCGGGATTCCGGCTCATGGGATTCGGGCACCGCGTCTACAAGAACTTCGACCCGCGGGCGCCCATCATCCGGGAGTTGTGCTACACGGTCCTCGACGCGCTCGATCCGGACGACAAGCCGCTGTTCGAGCTGGCGCTCGAACTCGAGCAGGTTGCGCTCCGCGACGAGTTCTTCAAGGAGAAGAACCTGTATCCGAACGTCGATTTCTACTCGGGCATCATCTACCGCGCGCTCGGCATCCCGAGGTCGATGTTCACGGTCATGTTCGCTCTCGGCCGTTCCGTGGGCTGGGTGGCGCACTGGCGCGAGATGATCGCCGATCCGAAGGGCAGGATCGCACGTCCGCGTCAGCTCTACGTCGGCGCGGACATGCGCGACTACGTTCCCCTCAAGAAGCGGTAGGAGGGCCTTCAGGCCCGAACCCATCGGAAAGCCCGTAGGAGCGGCTTCAGCCGCGAACCCGTCGGAAAGCCCGCAGGAGCGGCTTCAGCCGCGAACCCGTCGGGAGGCCGTAGGAGCGGCTTCAGCCGCGAACCAAATCGGGCCCCATTCGGGCCTGAAGGCCCTCCCACAACGAGGCCCTCCTACGCGTGGGCCCTCCCACAACGAGGCCCTCCTACACGTGCTCCAGGAGGGCTTGCACCCCCTCGCTGTCGATACGTTTCATCGGTTTGCCGTCGATCGGGCTCATCGGCGCCTGGCGGATTCCGTCGACGGGGAACACGGTTGCCTGGACCGGCGAGTGATTGTGGTGAAACTCGAAGCCCGAGTAGGTCTCGAAACGGTCGCGGCGCGATTTCAGCCTGCGCTCGTACGGCCGGTATCTGACGCCGATCCGGTCGAGCGCCTGCGCAACGTGCTCGGGACTGTCCGCAAAGACGTGCAGGTTGACCGCCGAATTCCCGTCCGCGGTCCCGGCGAGCACCGGACCGACGAGCCGCGGCGTGAACGACGACAGCAATTCCATCGCCGACAGCGCCGCGACGCGCATCAGGCGCAGGCGGTCTTCGTGAGCCTCTCCGCCGAACAGCTGCAGGTGTTCGGCGACCGCGGATTCGATCTCGGAATTGCCGGGGAGCGAGCCCCGCGACGATACGCCGAGGCGCTCGGCGGCTTTCTGCTTCGCGGCGCGGTAGTCGCGGACGCCGTGGTTGACGATGATGCGCGCGGCCTCCTGGGCCAGCACCTGCCGTGTGCGCTCGGCGTCGTTGTTGCGTTTCCTGGGCATGGATCAGAACAGGGATTCGGTCTCTTCTTCGCCTTCCCCGGCCGATTCCGGGTCGATGCTCGATGCGTCGTTGAAGATGTCGGGCGCCTCGTCGACGACCTCGCATTCGGGCACGTTGCCCTCGCGGAACACCTCGAAGACGAAATTACGCTGATTGGCGCGGGCGGGGCAACCGGTTTCGGCGTCGATGCGGACCGTCACGATACCCTCCGGCATCGGCATCCGGTTCTCGGGCACGCCCTCGAAAGCAACGCGGGCGAACTCGATCCAGATCGGCAAAGCGGTGCGTGAGCCTTCCTCGCCCGGTCCCAGCGGCAGGTCGTCGTCGTAGCCGACCCAGACGACGGCCGTGAGATCGGCATTGAAGCCGCCGAACCAGGCGTCGCGGCGATCGTTCGAGGTACCGGTCTTTCCCGACAGGTCGTTGCGCCCGAGTTCGCGCCAGGCGCGCACGCCGGTACCGTTGCGTACGACGCTGCGCATCATGTCCTGAATGAGGAATGCGTTTTGCGGTGTGACGGTCTCGGGCGCGACGTTGACGTTCTCGAACAACTCGGGCGACACGCTGGCGTCCGGACGATAGTCGTTCGCGATCTCCGCCATCTCCTCGAGCGTCATCTGCCCGGCGGCTTCGTCGCCGAACGGCCGCTCGGGCGTGTCGCCCGGGAGGCACTCCGCACAAACGACAGCGGGATCGGCGCGATACAGGGTCTCGTCCTCCGGCCCGTAGATCGCGTCGATGACGTACGGCCGTATGCCCCGGCCGCCGTTCGCCAGGATGCCGTAGCCCTGCGCCATGTCGAGCGGCGTCGCCGTGCCGCCG
>JAKSCZ010000628.1 GCA_022360335.1 Pseudomonadota bacterium | reverse complement strand
GCGTGTCGGTGCTGCTCGCGATCGGCCTGGCTTTGTACATCGCCGAGAAGCGGTACTACGGCAATCGCGCGGCCTGAGCGGGCCGACGGGACGTAGCCGCTATCCGCGACGGTTCCGCACGAGTGCGGTCACCGCTAACGCCGCTTCTTCGGAAGGTAGAGGTCGGTCAGCGTCCCCTCGTACGCCTCGGCCGAGAACGCCACCGTCTCCGACAGCGTCGGGTGCGGATGGATCGTGAGGCTGATGTCCGCCGCATCGGCGCCCATCTCGATCGCCAGCCCGACCTCCGCGATCAGGTCGCCCGCGTTCGGCCCGACGATGGCGCCGCCGAGCACGCGCCCGGTCTTCGGATCGAACAACAGCTTGGTGAAACCCTCGGAACGGCCGAGCGACAACGCCCGGCCGCTCGCCGCCCACGGGAACTGCGCCTTCTCACAGGCGATACCCTCGGCCTTCGCTTGCGTCTCGGTCAGGCCGACCCAGGCCACTTCGGGATCCGTGTAGGCAACCGACGGAATCGTGCGCGCATCGAAGTGGCTCTTCTCGCCGTGAGCGACCTCGGCGGCCACCTTGGCTTCGTGCGTGGCCTTGTGCGCGAGCATCGGGCCGCCGGCGAGGTCGCCGATCGCGAAGATGTGCGGCACGTTCGTGCGCATCTGCCTGTCGACGGCGATGATGCCGCGCTCGTCCACGTCGACACCTGCTTTCCCGGCATCGAGCGTACCGCCGTTCGCCCTGCGCCCGATCGCGACGAGGACGCGATCGTACACGCCGACCGACTCCTCGCCGCCTTTGTCGAACGTGACCTCGATACCCGGCGTCGTGGCGCGCATGCCCGTGACTTTCGTCTTTAGCATGATCGCCTCGTACCGATCCTTCACGATCTTCGTGAACGGCCGCAGCAGGTCCCTGTCCGTGCCCGGCATGAGCTGGTCCAGGAGTTCGACGACGCTGACGGCGCTCCCCAGCGCGCTGTACACGCACGCCATCTCGAGGCCGATGATGCCGCCGCCCACGACGAGCAGGCGCTCCGGCAGGGGCGCCAGCTCGAGCGCGCCCGTCGAATCGACGATACGCGGATCGTCCGGCAGACCCGGCAGCATGATCGGTTCCGAGCCGGCCGCGACGATGCACTTCCCGAAGTCGATCGTCTCGTCGTTGTCGAGACGCAGGCGGTTGGCGGACTCGAATCTCGCCGTCGCCCGGACGACGCGCACCTTGCGCTGTTTCGCCATCGTTTCCAGGCCGCCGGTCAGCTTGCCGACGATGTCGTTCTTCCAGCCGCGAAGCTTCCCGGCATCGATCTGCGGCTCGCCGAACGCGACGCCGTGATCCGCCATCGCCGCGGCCTCGTCGATGACCCTGGCCGCATGCAACAGCGCTTTCGACGGAATGCAGCCGACGTTCAGGCACACGCCGCCGAGCACGGGCCAGCGCTCGACGAGGACGACGTCCATGCCGAGATCGGCCGCGCGAAATGCCGCCGTATAGCCGCCCGGTCCCGCACCGATGACGACGAGTTCGGCCCGGTGCGTCGCCTCGCCGGCAGCCTGCGCCTCGCCGGCGGTTTCGGGCGCCGGCATGCGGCGTGCTTCCTCGACCGGCTCCCCGGCGACCGTCTCGCCGGACGGCTCGATCGAGACCAGCGCATCGCCTGTCGACACGCGGTCGCCGACGCTGAGGTCGACCGAGACGATCGTGCCGGCGATCTCCGCCGGCACGTCCATCGTCGCCTTGTCCGTCTCGAGCGTGATCAACGGGTCTTCCACCGCGACGACGTCGCCGGCCGAGACGGCGACCTCGATGACCTCGACGTCTTCGAAATCG
>JAKSCZ010000424.1 GCA_022360335.1 Pseudomonadota bacterium | reverse complement strand
CGTGAGATCGACAACGTCCTGTACACGGGCACGTCCGTCATCACCGACGATCGCTTCGATACCGACGGCGTAGATCGCACGGGCTACGACTACATCACGACGCTCAACGGCGGCAACGGCAGCCTGACCGGCATCGAGTTCGCGTTCCAGCGCCAGTTCGATTCCCTGCCGGGCTTCTGGAGCGGATTCGGCTTCCAGGGCAATCTGTCGGTCCTGGACGGCGAGTTCGAAACCGGCGCCGGCGACAGCGCGCCGTTGCCGGGAACGTCCGATATGATCGTGAATGCGACGCTGTTCTACGAGCTCTACGGCTTGTCGGCTCGTTTGAGCTATCAGTGGCGGGACGATTGGGTCGATTCGTTATCCATCGAGGGCTTCAACGACCAGTTCCGCAAGGACTACGAAAATCTCGATCTCTCGCTCCGCTACGAAGTCACTGAGCAGTTAACGGTATTTGCGGACTTCAACAATCTGACGGATGAGCATTACATCGCATACAGCGGCAGCGTCGCTCGTCCGACCGAGGTCGAACAGATCGGCCGCCGCTACCTGCTCGGCCTGCGGGTCACTTACTAGGGCGTGGCCGGCCAGAGCCGCACCGGCTTCTCTGGACGAGCGGCGGCTTCGGTCAATGGCGTCGCACGATCAACATTTTCTTGATCTCGGCAATCGCGCGCGCCGGATTGAGACCCTTGGGACAAGCTTGGGTACAGTTAAGAATCGTGTGACAGCGATACAGGCGAAACGGGTCCTCGAGCGCATCCAGTCGCTCACCCGTCGCTTCGTCGCGGCTGTCGATCAGCCAGCGATAGGCCTGCAGGAGAACGGCCGGCCCGAGAAAACGATCGCTATTCCACCAGTAGCTCGGGCAAGCCGTAGAGCAGCAGGCGCACAGGATGCAGGCGCTCGGCTCATCCAGCATTTTCTGATCGTCCCGCGACTGCAAACGCTCTCGGTCGGCCGGCACGGGCGTCCTCGTCCGCAACCATGGCTGGATAGACGCATATTGCGCATAAAAGGCTGTCATATCGGTGACGAGGTCCTTGATCACGGCCATATGCGGAAGGGGGTAGACTCTGACTTCACCGTTGATCCCGCGCCACGGCTGCGTACAAGCGAGCGTGTTCACACCGTTGATGTTCATTGAGCAAGACCCGCAGATTCCTTCCCTGCAGGATCGCCTGAAGACCAGCGTGGAATCGATGTCGTCTTTGATCTTGACAAGCGCATCGAGCACCATGGGTGCACATTCGTTGATGTCGATGTCGTAGCTGTCGAGGCGGGGCGACTGGCCGACGTCCGGATCGTAGCGAAAGACGAGAAAGCGTTTTGTGCTCGTGCTGCTGCCCTGAGGCGGATGCCTCTTGCCGCGCTTGACGCGGGATTCAGGCGGAAGACGGAACTTTGCCACGGCCGCTTGCCGCTTGATGCGTCACCCCCCCATCGAATCGACTGACGCGATCAGGCACTGAAAGAGGATCCGCAGCCGCAGGTTGTGCTCGCGTTGGGATTGCTGATGACAAACGCCGCGCCCTGAAGATCCTCCTTGTAGTCGATCTCGGCACCCACCAGGTATTGGACGCTCATCGGATCGACGAGGAGCACAACACCACCGTTCTCAACGACCGTGTCGCCGTCTTCCTGGCGTTCGTCGAATGTGAAGCCGTACTGAAATCCGGAACAGCCGCCGCCGGAGATGAAGACGCGCAATTTCAGCGCGGGATTATTCTCCTCGGACAGCAACTCGGCGACCCTGGCGGCAGCCCTGTCGGTGAAATCGAGCGGCGGTGTCATTTCCAAAAGGTGATTTAACGCCATCGGTGAATAATCCGAATCTAGTATCGGGCCACGCCCGGGTCGACCTCGATCGACCAGGCCTCGATGCCGCCCTCGAGGTTGTAGACGTTTTCGTAGCCGAGTAGCCGGAAGCGTTCGGCGGCGG
>JAKSCZ010000009.1 GCA_022360335.1 Pseudomonadota bacterium | reverse complement strand
GAACCCCTGTTCTTCGACTTGTTCAAGGGCGTGCTTGCGCTGTTCCTGCTCGAGATGGGGCTCATCGCGGCCAGCCAGGCGCAGGCCCTTCGCCAAGCCGGCCCGTTCCTCGTCGCCTTCGGACTGCTCGCGCCGGTGCCGATGGGTATCGTCGGCGCACTCGTCGGCTGGTCGATAGGACTCAACCCGGGCGGTACGACGCTGCTCGCCGTGCTGGCCGGCAGCGCATCGTACATCGCTGCGCCCGCCGCGATGCGTGTGGCGGTTCCCGAGGCCAACCCGTCTTTGTCGCTCACCGCATCGCTGGGCGTGACGTTCCCGTTCAACATCTTCGTCGGCATCCCGATCTATTTCGCGATCGCCAATGCACTGCACGCCAATTGAGGACCGACCCATGCCGACCATCCGCCGGAAGCTCGTAACGATCATCACCGAGGCCGTGCTGGAATCCGAGTTGCTCGACGTGCTCGACGCCCTCGGGGCATCGGGCTATACGGTCACCAATGCCCGCGGCAAAGGCAGCCGGGGCATCCGCGATGCCGGCTGGACGAGCAGCGGCAACGTTCGAATCGAAGTCATCTGCACCGGGGAGCTCGCAGCGACGATCGCCGGCCACCTGCACGAGAACTACTACAACAACTACGCGATGGTCGTTTACCAAAGCGACGTGAGCGTTCTGCGGGAGGGCAAGTTCAGCTGAGCCCGCCGGATCCGTGTAACGGCCGGTTGAGCTACGACGTGATGTCGAATATTGACATTTTTCGCCATATTAGCAGTCCATCCGATCAGGTCTTCACACGTGGCCAGTAGCCTCAACTTGTCGTTAACGGACGAACTCCGTGAGTACGTCGACTCACGCACCGGCGATCAAGGTGTCTACTCGACGCCGAGCGAATACCTGCGCGACCTCATCCGGCGCGACATGGAATCCCAGGGTGTTGTCGCGCACGTCCTTGCCGGCATCGGCGACATCGAACACGGCCGTTTCGCCGAGCAATCGATACTCGATATCGACAACGACGACCGCTAGTGTCTCGACGGCGGAAGACCTACGTTCTTACCGAAACTGCGGCTCGGGACTTCAAGGCCGCACGCGCCTGGTCGCTGTCGCGTTGGGGGCAACGACGGACACGGACGTACTTCCAAAGACTTCATGACGCTGCCGAGTACGTCGCAGCCAACCAGTCAGCGGTATCGACCAGAGAGGACCTCGCCGGTGGCACGGACATCGGCGTTCACCCGGTCGGCGAGCATTATCTGGTGTACGTACCGCTCGGTAAGAAACAAATCGCGATTGTCGCTTTGATTCGACAAACGCGCGACGTTCCGACGATTCTGCAGGAAAACGGTTTTCCGATTCGCCGCGCCCTGGCCGCCGCATTGGAAAGCGGCTGACTCGCGGATCGATTCCGGGTGCGAATCAAACGCTCGCAGGTTTCGGTACGGGACCGGCTTCGAGGTTTCCTTCCAGTACGAACACATCCGGATTCAGCTTGAACCCGGTCTGGTACCGGGCAAGATTCTCGACGAGCAAGCCGACCGAGTCTTGGTGTACGACGCTCACCGTACAGCCGCCGAATCCCGCGCCTGTCATGCGGGAACCCAACACCCCGTCGGTGCCGTTCGCCAGCTGCACGAGCATATCGAGTTCCGGACAGCTGACCTCGAAGTCGTCACGCAACGACCGGTGAGAGGCTTTCAGGATGTCGCCGAAAGCGTTCAGCCGGCCGGCTTTCAACGCCGCTCCGGCATCCAGTACACGCCGGTTCTCGGACACGACGTGGCGACAGCGCTTACGGCTCATGGGCGACAAGCCGTCCCGGTATTCGTCGAACAGCCCGGCACTGACGTCACGCAGTGCGCGAACCGAATCGTCGTAGCCCGAAAAATGCTCTACGGCTTCCCGGCACTCCGCGCGACGCGTGTTGTAGGCGGAGGATGCCAGCGATCGCCTGACCCCGCTGTTGATGACGACGACCCGGTAGTT
>JAKSCZ010000605.1 GCA_022360335.1 Pseudomonadota bacterium | reverse complement strand
GCACACGTAACCGGTTCGTCGAAAACGAGTCTCTCGGGATCGAACTCGTGGGGGGTCCGTTTCGGCACATGTCGGGCGGCTGGACCTTCCGGCAACTCGGAGGGGAGGGCTGCAAGGTCGTACTGAACATCGCATTCGAATTCGAAAGCAAGGCGACCGACGCGATCCTCGGGCGGTTCTTCGAGAGCACCTGCCACGCGCTCGTGGACTCCTTTACGCGGCGCGCAGCGACGATCTATGCAGGTTGAGGTCGTCTTCGCTCTGCCGCATCGGCAGGTGCTGCTGCCGATGGACGTCGCCGACGGCGCCACCGTTGCCGATGTGATTGCCGCCAGCGGCCTCGCGCGACGGTTTCCGGAAGTCGACTTCGACACATTGCAGGCGGGTATCTGGGGGCGGCCCGTCGAACGCGCCAGGCCGGTCAGCGACGGCGACAGGGTGGAACTCTACCGCCCCCTCGAAATCGATCCCAGGGAAGCGCGGCGCCTAAAGGCCCGGGTCTAGCGTCTGGTCCCTGCGGACCTCGCTGACGACGCCGTCTTCGAAGAAAACCGAAACCCAGCGTTTGAACTGCGCATCCTTGCGTCCGAGCTTCAGGTAGTAGACGTAGTCCCAGCGCTCGCGGCTGAACGGGTCGTCGATCATCGGGGTGCCGAGCAGGAAACGGACCTGGTTCTTCGTCATACCGGCCTCGAGCTGCGCGAGATCCTCTTCCTCGATCAGGTTTCCCTGCGCGATATTGGCGCGGTACACGCAGCCGCCGCCCAATGCCAGCGCCGCCAGCACGGTGACCGGGACTATCCATTTATGCTTTGTCATAGAGTCCGGCCGCTACCTGCGTCATAATACGAGGCGCGCATCATACCTTGAATGAGTTTAGCCATGCAGCAACGAAAAGAGCTTCGCAGAGCGGGCCTGAAGATTACTCTGCCGCGGCTGAAGATCCTCGAGATTCTCGAAGGGGTGAAGGACCGGCATATGAGTGCCGAGGATATTTACAAGGAGTTGCTGAATTCCGGCGAGGACATCGGCCTCGCGACCGTCTACAGGGTCCTCACACAGTTCGAGGCCGCGGGTCTCGTCAACCGGCACAATTTCGAGGGGGGGCATTCCGTCTTCGAACTCGACGACGGCGATCACCACGATCACATGGTCCGTGTCGACACCGGCGACGTCATCGAATTCGTCAGCGACGACATCGAGCGGCTACAGCACGAAATCGCCGAGAAACACGGTTTCGAACTCGTCGATCACAGCCTCGTCCTGTACGTCAAGAACAGGGAAGACACGGAAGACTGATCATGCGAGTTTGCGGCGCGCGCCGGCCAGCATCTCGGCCGCGTGTTCCAGTGTCTTGCCTGTGATCTCCATGCCGCCCAGCATGCGGGCGAGTTCCTGGATGCGGTCTTCGTCGCTCAACGCCTGAACCCGGGTGCGGGTGGACTTGCCGTCGGTGACCTTGCTGATGCGAAAATGCCGGTCCGCGAGGCTCGCGACCTGCGCCAGGTGGGTCACACAGAGTACCTGGCGGTCCGCGCCGAGTTGCTGCAGGCGCCGGCCGACCATCTCGGCGACGCCGCCCCCGACGCCGCTGTCGACCTCGTCGAAGACCATCGTCGGGATTGCGCTGCCGCCGCTCGCGATGACCTGGATCGCCAGGCTCATGCGCGACAGCTCGCCGCCCGATGCGATCTTCGACAACGGCATCGGCGCCTGCCCCGGATTCGCCGAAATGAGGTAGTCGACATCGTCCAGGCCTGATGCACGGGCGTCTTCGCGGGGCGTGACGGCAACCTCGAACACACCACCCGGCATACCGAGGTCATGCATGGCTTTCGTCACTGCCGCGCTGAATTTGCCCGCCGATTTCTTCCTGCCCGCTGTGAGCCGACCGGCCTGCTGGCGGTAGTTGTCCTCCGCTACTGCAACCTGTGCTTCGAGTTCGACGCCGCGTTGCTCTGCGTTCTCCGTGTCCACGAGCATTTCCTTGAGATTCTGTCGCAACTCTTCGAGGCCATCCGGTTCGACGCGGTGCTTGCGCGCTATCGCCGAGATCGCATCGAGTCGCTCTTCCACGTCGTTTTGCCTCGCCGGGTCCATGTCCAGCGAATCGACGTATCGTCGCAG